>NZ_JALFGV010000029.1:0-23247 GCF_022777125.1 Lawsonibacter sp. | reverse complement strand
TGGCACGCACCACCGCGTCGTAGCCATAGCGTTCGCTGACCTGGATATGGAAACGCTCTCCCACGCGGCGGCCCAGCAGGGCCTTCCCCACAGGAGATTCCTTGCTGATCCGGCCGCGGAGGGCGTCCTGACGCATGGTGGTGACGACCTGATAGGTCTCGTCCACATCGTCGTCGGCCAAGCGGATGGTGACCTTGTCAAACAGTCCCACCGTATCGGCCTGGGATTGGTCTGAAATGACCACCGCGGTTCGGATCATGTTCTCCAAAAAACGGATGCGGCGCTCGTTTTGGTTCTTTTCCTGCTTGGCGGCCTTGTATTCGAAGTTTTCGCTCAGATCTCCGAAGGCCCGGGCCTCCTTCACCGCTTCCAACAGTTGGGGCCGCAGAACGGTACGGCGCTGATGCAGCTCCTCCCGCATCATCTGGATGTCCTTTTTCGTCAGTTCGTTGTGCATGGCAGTTTCCCCCCGCTTGCAAGTGATTCTGCCGGATATTATAGCACAACTCAGCGCTGTTTGCCACGGAATTTCCGGGGCTCCTCTCCGCGGAGCATGCGGCGCAGCCCCCGCACGTGGCGGGAGAACATCGTCAGGGCCAGGATCAGGGCCAGGGCCCCAGCCTCCCGCCCGTAGCAGAGAAAGGCGGGAGGGACGAACAGGACAGGAATCGTCACCGCGCCCAGCGGCAGGTAACCGGAGAAAAGCACTGCCGCCAGCCCGCCCAGACAGGCCAGGCCGCCCCAGAGAGGGGAAAACAGGACCAGACAGGCACAGGTGACCGCCACGCCCTTTCCGCCCCGAAAGCCCCGCCAGAAGGGGAAATTGTGGCCCAATACGGCGCCCAATCCCGTCCACAGGGGCGCCAGAGCCAGGCCGGGGCACAGCAGACGGCCCAGGAGCCAGGCTAAAATGGTTTTTGCGATGTCCCCCAGCAGCACCACGGCCCCCCAGCTCCTTCCCAACTGGCTTGCGATGTTGGCCATGCCGGGATTGCCGGAGCCCAGAGCGGCGGCGCTTTGGCCGGCATGCCGCCAGGCGACCGCCTCGGCGGTGAGAAAGCAGCCGCAGAGATAGCCGAGCAAAAGGCAGAGCCCGCGTTCCATGTCCGTCGCCCCCTTTCCAACTGCGCTCAGTTTGTCCGGAAAAGCCGCGTTTTAGCCGCCGGAGGCGTCCTCGTTGTCGTGGACTGCCCGGCCGGAGGCAAGGGCCTCCCGCTCACGGAGCAGCTCCGCGTGGAGCCGGAACGAGTCCCAGTCCCGGTTGGTCCGGGTGAGCACCGCCTTGAGGGCCACCGGCGGGAGCCTGTTCCGGCGGAAGCCCTGGAGAAAGGCGTCCAGCTGGGGGCCCGTCAAGCCGCAGAGCAGCAGCATCTCGTCGTCGAAGTCCTGGTCCGGGTGGGGCGCGGCCCTGCCGTCTCCCTCCGCCAGGACGGACAGCGGCAGGGCGTATTCCTCCTTGGAGACCAGCCGGGTGCGCAGTTTCAGGGGCAGGCACATGCGCCGGAGCTTGGAGCCCCTGGGGTTGTCCAGGTTGTAAAGCAGAATCAGCGGTGCGCTCATGAGGATCGCCTTCCTTTCCCTGCTATTGTACCCGTTTACCGGCGGAAGGTCAACATACAACGGATGGTTGTGAAGGAAACAGCATTGAACTGTTGGACAAAAAGCAGCGGAACGCATATAATCTTTTTGACAAAATAGACAGAAACAGAACCCGCGCACAAACAACAAAACGGTATGTAGGAGGAACTGGACATGAAGATTCTCGGCCTTTCCGGGGGGACCCCCAACGGCAGCAACGACGCCATGTGCAAGGAGGCGCTGATGGGCGCGCAGGAGTGCGGCGCCGAGGTGGAATTCATCAATCTCAACCAGCTGGAGATCAAGCACTGCACCGGCTGCAAGGCCTGTGTCATGAGCCTGTTCTCCGGCCGCGGAAACGCCTGCGTGCTGAAGGATGACTTTCAGTGGCTGGTGGACAAGATGTACGATGCGGACGGCATCGTCTGGGCGGTGCCCATCTTTGAAAAGTGCGCGTCCGGCCTGTTCCACACCGTCATGGACCGCTTTGGACCCCGTCTGGACCGCGGGAACGTCATGATCGCCGCCAAAATTGCCGAGCAGGGCGGCAAGCCCATCGACCCCAAGTACCTGAAGGAGAAGGTCGTCTCCTACATGGGCATCGGCGGCTCCGACTGGGCCACCCGCATCCAGTGCGACTTTAACACGCAGGCCCTTACGCCCAAGTGGTGCGTGATCGATAACGAGTGCTTCAAGTGGTCACTGGACATCATCATGAACGATGCGGCCATCGCCAAGGCCCATCAGATCGGCGTGAACATTGCCCATGCCGCCCGAAAGGTGGAGGACGGCACCCTGAACGTGCCCCACGGCATCATGGGCGAGGATTACAAGGGCGCCCAGGGCGTGTGCCCCTACTGCCACAGCAATAACTTCTTCCTGCAGGAGGACGGCACCGCCATCTGCTGCCTGTGCGGCATGGAGGGCGTCATGAAGAACGTGGACGGCAAGTACGTTTTTGAGTATGACGCCGAGAAGTGGCTTCCCCACGCCCACGATTCCATCTCCGGCAAGTTCATCCACGGAGACGACATCCAGAACAACGAGGGCAAGGCGCGCGCCGCCATGGCCACCGACGAGGCCAAGGCCCGCAAGGCCAAGTACCGCGATTTTATTTCCTCCAGCAGGCCCGTGCGGGCTTGATCTTCCCGGGCGGCGTTGCCGCTTGAGCGACAGGCGGCGTGTACGCCGCGGAAAGTACATCCCGGCCCGCGCGTGTGCGCTTCGGGCCGCGGCCTGCGCCCCAAAGCGGCTTCGCCGGATTTGGGCGCGTCACACTCAGGAGGCTGTCGAAAAAGGCCTTTTTCGACAAGCTGTGAGGCGGGACCGCGTAAGCGGTCCCGCCTCAGTTGTTTGCCTTGCCTTTTCTGCGGAGAGCGTGTAAACTGGCCCTGTATGGACCGGGGCGGTTTCGGGAAAACTGAACGGAACCATAACGGCATTGGAAAGGGGAGCGGTACGCGTGAAGATCGCCATCGTGACGGGGGCGTCCTCCGGCCTGGGGCGGGCGTTCGTCCAACGGCTCGACGCGCAGGGAGGATTGGACGAGATCTGGGGCGTGGCCCGCCGGGGCGGGCGGATGGAGGAGCTGGCGGGACGGCTGAGCACCCCCATGCGCTGCCTTGCCCTGGATCTGGCCAAACAGGAGTGTATCCTGGAGCTGCGGGACCTTCTGGAGCAGGAAGGGCCCGACGTGCGGGTGCTGATCAATGCCGCTGGCTTTGGAAAGTTTGGCACCTGGAGGGATATGACCCTTCAGGAGACGGGCGATATGATCGATGTGAACTGCCGCTCCGCCGTGGAAATTACCGCCGCGGTGCTGCCCCACATGGGGCGGGGCGGCAGGGTGCTGGAGATCTGCTCCTCCGCCGCGTTCCAGCCGCTGCCCGGCTTTAATGTGTATGCGGCCACCAAGGCGTTTTTGCTGCGTTACAGCCGCGCCTTGCGGTGGGAGGCGGCGCCCCGCGGCATCCGGGTGTGCGCGGTGTGCCCCGGCTGGATCAAGACGGACTTTATGGCGGTGGCGCGGGACACCAAAAACGGCAGGACCGTGCGCCGTTTTCCCTTTGCCCTGCGGCCGGAGACCGTGGCCCGGCGTGCCTTGCGGGACAGCCGTCTGCTGGCGGTGACCACCTGCGGGCTGCCCGCCCTGGTGCAGCGGGTCGCCAGCAAATTTTTGCCCCACTGCTTTATCATGGCCTGCTGGGAGGGACTGCGCCGGGTATGATATCCGGCGCAGAAGCGCAGGCGCGGCAAACGGACTGCCGGGCCTTTGCCGCAAACCAGAGCGCGCCGCCCCATAATGGGGCGGCGCGCTCTGGTTTACTCGGCGGAGGTCTCTGCGGTGTTCAGGCCGTTCAAATAGCGGATGGCCCCCTCCGCGATCCCAAGGGCCACCTTGTCCTGATAGGCGCCGTCGCACAGCCGGGCAAGCTCCTCGCTGTTGGACATAAAGCCGGTCTCCACCAGCACGGCGCACATCTCGGTCTCCCGCAGCACCACGAAGTCGGCGTCCTTGACGCCGCGGTCGATGGCGCCGGTGGCGGCGCACAAAGGCGTCTGGATGGCCTCGGCCAGACGCTTGCCCCGTCCGCTGGAGGGATGGTAGTAAGTATAGATGCCCTGAAAGCTGGGCACAGTGCCGGAGGCATTGCAGTGGACGCTGATAAACAGGTCGGCCCCCACCGCATTGGCGATGTCCGCCCGTTCATAGAGGTCGACCTCCACGTCGCTCTCCCGGGTGAGCACCACGTTGTAACCGGCGGCAACCAAACGGTCCCGCAGCTTAAGCGTCATGGAGAGGGCCAGGTCCTTCTCCAGAACCTCTGTGCCCGAGGCGTCGGGATAGACCGCTCCGGACCGGGCCCCGCCGTGGCCGGCGTCCAGTACGATGGTGGACTTGGACGGGTCGATGGGGGCAGACGGGGTAAAATCGGTGTCCTCCCGGTCGCCGTCGGTCAGGAAGGCGGTGACCCGTACGCCGCTGCTCCCCGCCTCTACCTTCAGGTTTTTGGAGTAAGTGATGCCGCTTTTCAGGTCCAGCACCACCCGTACCGTGTGGGGATAGCCGTAGCCCAGATCGTCCTCATGCTGATAGTAGCGTACCGCAGTGATCATATCGTTGTCCACCGGGATGGTGACCATACCGGCCTCGCCGGAGTGGAGCACCGCGCCCAGCACATCCACCGCCACGCGGTCTCCCAGGTCCAGCACCCGGTACTCGGGAACGTGGTCGGTCTCGATGAGCACGGTCTGTGTGTCCGAATCAGAGGAGACTCCGGTGATGTAACCCCGGTCGTCTCCGCTGGGGACGGGCGGGAGCGCCGGCGTGGGCAAAGGCGTGGGCGTGGGCGACGGTCCCGGAGAGGGCTCCGGCGTCACGGACGCGCCGGGAGAGGTGAGGATGGCGGTAAAGCTGTCGTTGTCCCAATCCACCGTGGCTCCCAGCTGCTCCGAGACAAAGCGCAGGGGCACCATGGTGCTCTCCAGGCCGTCCCATTTGACCACGCCTGCGGGCACGCCGCCGGGCAGCTCCACGGTCTGCCCGTTGACCAGGGCGGTGGAGGAGCCCAGAGTAAGCACAATATTCCGACCGGACTCGAGGATGAGCACCTGCCGGGTATCGGGCACCCAGGTCACCGCTGCGCCCAGCTGTTCCGCGATGAGACGTACCGGCACCAGCGTGCGGCCGTCACTCCCCAGATACTGGACGAGCGCGGGGACGCCGTCGGGCGCCAGGGGCGCCCCGTCGAGGGTGAGGGTCACCAGATCGGTCTGAGTCAGCGCCCCATACGCGCCGGCGGCCTCCTCATAAAAATAGACGTCGATCCCTCCCGCGGCCCCTGCCGCCTGAGCAGCCGGGACCAGCAGGGAGAGAAGCATCGACGCAAGCAGCAGGACCGAAAGACGTTTCCCCATGACAGGCTTCCCCTTCTCCAAACGAAATGCCTTTGACCGCAATACGTACGCAGCGCCCCTGGATCTTTGGGGGGCGGTTCCGGCATAAGCGGTTTGCGCAGGCGCGCGGAAGCCGCGCTTTCTGCGGACCGGCGGCGCTGCCGCCGGTTTCCAGATTAGACATTATTGTAACCGATTCGCCCCGTGCCGTCAATGGCACGGGGCGAAATGAGTTGACATAAATTTTGGAAAAGACGGTTATTTCCGCTTGAGGGCGCGCATGGCGTTGAGGATGGCGATCACCGAGACTCCCACGTCAGCAAAGACGGCCTCCCACATGGTGGCCAGGCCCACGGCGCTGAGCACAAGGACCAGGGCCTTGACCGCCAAGGCGAAGAAGATGTTCTGCCGCACGATGGAGAGGGTGCGCCGGGCAATGGAAATGGCGTCGGAGAGCTTGGAAGGCTTGTCGTCCATCAGCACGACGTCGGCGGCCTCGATGGCGGCGTCCGAACCCAGACCGCCCATGGCGATGCCGATGTCCGCCCGGGAGAGGACGGGGGCGTCGTTGATGCCGTCTCCCACAAAGGCCAGGGCGCCCTTGGAGGAGACCTGCTTCAGCAGCGATTCCACCCGGTCCACCTTGTCTGCAGGGAGCAGCTGAGTATGGACCTCGTCCAGACCCAGATCGGCGGCCACGGCTTCGCCCACGGCCTTGGCATCGCCGGTGAGCATGACGGTTTTGCGTACGCCAAGGGCCTTCAGGGCGGCGACGGCGGCCTTGGCGTCCTCCTTCACCTCGTCGGAAATGACGATGTGGCCGGCATATATCCCGTCCACCGCCACATGGACGGTGGTACCCACCCGGTGGCAGGGGTGCCACTTCACGCCGAGCTCTTCCATCAGCTTGTCGTTGCCGGCGCAGACGGGACGCCCGTCCACCACGGCCTTCACGCCCCGGCCGGACAGCTCCTCCACGCCGGAGACCCGGGAGGCGTCGATGTCCTTGCCGTAGGCCTCCTTCAAAGAGCGGGAGATGGGATGGTCGGAGTAGCATTCCGCCAGGGCCGCCAGCTCCAGCAGCCTGGCTTCCGGAATGTCGTCGGGATGGATGGCGGTCACATTGAATACGCCCTTGGTCAGCGTGCCGGTCTTATCAAAGACCACGATCTCGGCACGGGCCAGTACTTCCAGATAGTTGCCGCCTTTGACCAGAATGCCGTCCCGCGAGGCCCCGCCGATGCCGCCGAAGAAGGAGAGGGGCACCGAGATGACCAGAGCGCAGGGGCAGGAGACCACCAGAAAATTGAGCGCCCGGGTGATGGAGTCGGTCCAGGAGATGGCGGTAAACAGAGGGGGCAGGAACGCCAGCGCCACGGCGGCGAGCACCACGGCGGGCGTGTAATAGCGGGCGAATTTGGTGATAAAGTGTTCCGCTTTGGCCTTTTTGCTGCTGGAGTTCTCCACCAGGTCCAGAATCTTGGAGACGGTGGATTCCGCAAAGGGGCGGGTCACCTGGACCGTCAGCACGCCGGACAGATTCACGCAGCCGGAGATCACGTCGTCCCCGCTCTGCACCTCGCGGGGCAGGGACTCGCCGGTAAGGGCGGCGGTGTCTACCGTGGAGGAGCCCTCCAGTACTACGCCGTCCAGAGGGATGCGCTCGCCTGCCTTGATGACGATGGCGCTGCCCACCGCCACCTCCTCCGGGGCCACCTGGATCAAGGCCCCATCCTGTTCTATATTGGCATAATCGGGCCGGATATCCATCAGGGAAGCGATCGACTTGCGGGACTGGGCCACCGCGTAGCTCTGGAAGAGCTCGCCCACCTGATAGAAGAGCATGACGAAAACGGCCTCCGGGTATTCGCCCACACAGAACGCCCCCACAGTGGCCAGGGCCATGAGAAAGTTCTCGTCAAAGACCTGGCCGCGGGCAATGTTGCGCACCGCCCGCCACAGTACGTCCCAGCCGATCACGGCGTAAGGGAGCAGGAAAACCGCCAGCCGCGCCCAGCCGTTCAGCGGGAGCAGTGCGGCAACCGCCAGCAGGGCCGCGCTGAGGAGAATGCGGGACAGGGTGCGTTTTTGTTTTTTGGACATGAGGCTGCGCCTCCTTCTCAAATCAAATGATTACAAAACGATGGTGCAGTCAGGCTCCACTTTGCGGCAGACCGTTATCACCTGACGCAGGATCTCGTCGAAGCGGGCGTCGTCGGCGTCCAGCGTGAGCTTCTGAGTGAGAAAGCTGACGGTGGCGCCATGGACGCCGTCCAGCTTCCGAATGGCCTGCTCCATTTTGGCGGCGCAGCTGGCGCAGTCCAGATCCAGCAGCTTGAACTGTCTTTTCATCACAAAAGACTCCTTTTTACAATTGATTTTGAATGGAGCAAACGCGGCGCGTTTTCGCACGCCGTCATTCTGCCACGTGCTCCATCCCCTGGTCCAGAATCGTACGTACGTGGCCGTCAGCCAGGGAATAAAAGACGGTCTTTCCCTCCCGGCGGTATTTGACCAGCTTGCTTTGCTTCAAGGCCCGGAGCTGGTGCGAGATGGCCGACTGCGTCATGCCCAGCAGCTGCGCGATGTCGCAGACGCACATCTCCGATTCGAACAGAACGTACAGGATTTTGATGCGGGTGGAGTCGCCGAAAAGCTTGAACAGCTCGGCCAGATCGTACAGGATCTCCTCATCCGGCATGTTCTGATTGACCTGATCGACGATCTCCTCATGCACGTGCATGTATTCGCAGCGTTC
This sequence comes from Lawsonibacter sp., assembly GCF_022777125.1. Classification (NCBI taxonomy): domain Bacteria; kingdom Bacillati; phylum Bacillota; class Clostridia; order Eubacteriales; family Oscillospiraceae; genus Lawsonibacter; species Lawsonibacter sp. The sequence goes on along the minus strand of NZ_JALFGV010000029.1, from coordinate 15,014 downwards.
CACATCGCTCTCATTGGCGGAGGACATGTCAGGCACTCCTTTCTAAACATATGATTTATTGTTCATATGTTATTATATGCAGGGGAGAGAAAATGTCAACCCCCAATTTGCTCTTTGGCAGCGCGATGTGATCGCGGCGTCCTGCCGTCGGCAGTGCGCCCCGGACAGCTTAAAAAGCCGGCGGACGCAGCTGCGTCCGCCGGCTTTTTAAGCGCGTTAGAAGAGCGCGATCACCCGGTACATCAGGAAAAAGTGAAATACGGAGCCCGCCAGAATGAACAGGTGGAAAATCTCGTGGCAGCCGAAGCGGCGATTGTTTCGGCCGGGCCATTTAGCCGCATAGAGCACGCCGCCCACGGTATAGAGCACGCCGCCGCCCAGAAGCCAGAAGAATCCGGCGGCGGACAGGCTGCGGGATAGGGGCGCCAGGGCCGCTGCGCCCATCCAGCCCATGAAGATATAGATGCCGGCGGTGAGCCAACGGGGAGCGGTGATCCAGGCCAGGGTAAGGATCAGCCCCGCCAGCGCCAGCCCCCATACCGCGCCGAACAGGCTCCAGCCCCAAGCCCCCTGCTGCCGCAGGACCACCAGGCACATGGGGGTATAGGTACCGGCGATGAGGAAGTAGATGGAGGCGTGGTCGTATTTGCGCAGGCGAATGCGGCCCCTGATGCTGGTATTCAAGCAGTGGTAAAGGGTGCTGGCGGTGTAAAGTCCCACCATGCTCAGACCGTAGATCAAGAAGGAAACGAGGTGCCAGCCGTCCAATCCCATCCAAATGGAGCGCGCGAACAGCAGGAGCGTGCCTGCCAGGGCAAAAACAGCCCCTGCGCCGTGGGTAATGGCCGACCAGGGGCGCAGTCCGTCGTAGGGATCCCGGTCTTTTTCCCGAACTCTGCCCCGCCGGGCCTGGGGCTGAATGGGGTAGTAAAGCTGTCCCCGCATCCGGGGCAGCGCATTTTCCTGGTTCATACAGATCACCGCCTTATGAGATCAGTATACCACAGATCCTGATAAATAATCAATAGAAACTTTAGATATAATTTTTAAAATTATATTATGCGGCCATGCGACGGGGGATCGGAGCGGACAGGCGAACGGTATCCCGCGCCCGGTTTCACTAGTATGTCCAGGATTCCGGAAAAAACGCCCCCCGCTTCCGGCGGAAGCGGGGGGCGTATGGAACTGATTCAGGCCAGCTGGGCCTTGGACATCTCGGTCAGGGCGGTAAAAGCGGCCTTGTCGTTGACGGCCAGTTCGGCCAGCATCTTGCGGTTGATCTCCACGCCGGCCTTCTTCAGGCCGTTCATGAAGGTGGAGTAGTTCATCCCGTTCATCTTGCAGGCGGCGGAGATGCGGGTGATCCACAGGGAACGGAAGTCGCGCTTTTTCAGGCGGCGGCCGGTGTAGGCGTAGGACAGGGACTTCATGACCTGCTCGTTGGCCATCTTGAAGTGCTTGCTCTTGGCGCCCCAGTAGCCCTTCGCCAGCTTCAGGACTTTATTTCTTCTCTTGCGCGTCATCATCGCGCCTTTCACTCTAGCCATTGTCGATTAGCCTCCTATGTTAATGGTAAAAGATTCAGATTACTTATAGGGGATCATGCGCTTGATGGCGGGCTCGTTGGTCTTGTCCGCATAAGCGCCGGCGCGGAGGCCTCTCTTGCGCTTGGTATCCTTGCCGTGGCCGTTGAGCAGGTGGGACTTAAAGGCGTGGGCGCGCTTGACCTTGCCGGACTTGGTCAGATTGAATCTCTTCTTCGCGCCGCTGTGGGTTTTCAGTTTAGGCATGGTGGTTGACTCCTTTTCTGTTAAATCAGGGCGGGCCTATTTTTTCGCTTCCTTGGCGATCTTGGGGGAGAGGAAAATGGACATGTGCCGTCCGTCCAGCTTGGGGTCCTTGTCCAGCGCGGCCACCTCGCTGCACTGCTCGGCAAACTTGAGCAGCAGGCCCCGGCCGATATCGGTGTGGGCCATCTCGCGTCCGCGGAAGCGGACGGTGACCTTGACCCGGTTGCCTTCGGCCAGGAACTTCTGTGCGTTGCGGAGCTTGACGTTAAAGTCGTTCACGTCGATGCCCGGCGACATGCGGACTTCCTTGATCTCCACGACGTGCTGATTCTTCCGCGCCTCTTTTTCCCGCTTGGTCTGCTCAAACTTGAACTTTCCATAATCCATGAGCTTGCATACGGGGGGATTCGCGGTGGGCGAGATCTTTACCAGGTCCAAGTTCTGCTCGGCTGCGCGCTCCAGCGCTTCACGGCTGGACATGATGCCCAGCTGCTCGCCGTCCGCAGAGACCAGGCGGACCTCCTTGTCGCGGATCTCTTCGTTGATCTGATGACCCTGTTTGCTGATACGAAAGCACCTCCAATTCACATGCACGTTTACATACAAAAAACGCGGCTACCATTCCGGTACCCGCATCACACGGCAAGCCGCGCCGAAAAACCCGGCGCGTTACTGCTCCTGTTGACCTCTTTGCCGACCGGCTGGAGGTGAGGACGGGGGTACCGTTCCTGCTTTATTGTGCGTTGACAGTATAACAGAGCTCCGGCGCCTTGTCAATATAAAAATGTACCGGCGCGCGGCGCAGAATGCGATGGCGGCGTTTCCTGCCTCGCCCTGTAAAGGAAGTCCGGGGCGGCCATCCTTGGATGGCCGCCCGGAAGATCGTAGTCATCGCGCCCAGTCCCGGCTGCGGCCCACGGCCTTATGCCAGCCGGAGAGCAGGGATGCCCGCCGGCCTGGGTCCATGGCGGGACGAAAAGAGGTGTCACAGATCCACAGCTGCCGCAATTCGTCCAGATCCCGCCACAGCCCGACGGCCAGACCGGCCAGATAAGCGGCGCCCAGGGCGGTGGTCTCCCGAATCGCGGGGCGGCGCACCGTGCGCTCCAGAATGTCGGCCTGGAACTGCATCAGGAACCGGTCCCGGCTGGCCCCGCCGTCGGCCCGGAGCTGGTTCAGAGGCAGGCCGGTGTCCGCCTCCATGGCCCGGACCAGATCGTAGACCTGATAGGCGATGGATTCCTGGGCGGCGCGGATGATATGCTCCCGCCGTGTGCCCCGGGTCAGGCCGACCAGCGTTCCGCGGGCGTACATATCCCAGTAGGGGGCGCCCAGGCCCGTGAAGGCGGGCACCAGATAGACCCCGCCGTTGTCTTCGACCTTTCGGGCGTAATATTCCGCGTCCCGGCTCTCCGTGAAAAAGCGAAGCTCGTCCCGCAGCCACTGGATGACCGCGCCGCCCACGAAGACGCTGCCTTCCAGGGCGTACTGCACCTTGCCGCCCAGTCCGACGGCGATGGTGGTCAGAAGGCCGTTGCGGCTGACGCAGGGTTCCGTCCCGGTATTCATCAGCAGAAAGCAGCCGGTGCCGTAAGTGTTTTTGGCATCGCCGGGCGAGAAGCAGGTCTGCCCGAACAGGGCGGCCTGCTGGTCGCCCGCCATGCCTGCGATGGGGACCCTGGCCCCCTGGATCTCGGTATAGCCGTAGATCTCGCTGGAGGAGCGGACCTGGGGCAGCATGGCGCGGGGAATGTCCAGCGCCTGGAGCAGGGTGTCGTCCCAGTCCAGCTTGCGGATATCGTAGAGCATGGTGCGGGAGGCGTTGGTGGGGTCGGTGGCGTGAACGGCCCCGCCGGTGAGCTTCCACAGTAGCCAGGAGTCCACAGTCCCGAAGAGGATATCGCCCCGGCGGGCCTTTTCCCGGGCACCGTCCACGTGATCCAGCAGCCATTTGATCTTGGTAGCGGAAAAGTACGCGTCCGGAAGCAGCCCAGTGGTGGAGCGGATATGCGCCTCCAGGCCTTCCGCCGCCAGCTGGTCCACGAGGTCCGCCGTGCGGCGGCACTGCCAGACGATGGCGTTGTGGATGGGACGGCCGGTGTGCCGGTCCCACAGCACGGTGGTCTCCCGTTGGTTGGTAATGCCGATGGCGGCGAGGTCCCCGGCATCCACGCCGGACTGGGCCACCACCTCCATCATGACCGCGTACTGGGAGGACCAGATCTCCATGGCGTCGTGCTCCACCCAGCCCTCCCGGGGGTAATACTGGGTGAATTCCTTCTGCGAGACGGCCAGGATGTTCTGTGCCCGGTCAAAGAGGATGGCCCGGGAACTGGTAGTGCCCTGATCCAGGGCCAGAATGTAGTTGCCCATAGCACGGCTCCCTTTATCCCGTTGACTTAGTCTTCGCCGTACCCGTTCGGATGCGCGGCGTGCCACTTCCAGGCGGAAGCGATGATCTCCTCCACGCCGGTGTGTTTGGGCTGCCAGCGCAGTACCTCCATAGCCTTCCGGCTGGAGGCGATCAGGGTCGCCGGGTCGCCCGGACGGCGGGGCGCTTCCGTGACCGGGATGGGATGACCGGTGACCTTCCGGGCCGCCTCGATGATCTCGCGGTTGGAGAAGCCCTGGCCGTTGCCCAGATTGAAGGCGGCGGAGGGATTGCCCTGTTTCAGATAGTCCAGCGCCAGCAGGTGAGCGTCGATCAGATCCTCCACATGGATATAATCCCGCACGCAGGTGCCGTCCCGGGTGGGATAGTCGGCGCCGTAAAGGGAGAGACGCTCCCGCTTGCCCTGGGCGACCTGAAGAATGACGGGGATCAGATGGGTCTCGGGCCGGTGATCCTCCCCAATGGACCCGTCGTGCCAGGCGCCCGCCACATTAAAGTAGCGCAGCGCGCAGAATTTGAGGCCGTGGGCCTGGTCGCACCACCGGAGCATATGCTCCACGATGAGCTTGCTCTCCCCGTAAGGGTTGGTGGGCAGCTGGCGGTCGGTCTCCACAATGGGGATGTGTTCCGGCTCGCCATAAGTGGCGGCGGTGGAGGAAAAGACCAGATAGGGGACCTGGAATTCGATCATGGTCTCGATCAGGGAGAGTCCGGCGGTCACGTTGTTGCGGAAATAGCGCTCGGGTACGTCCATGCTTTCGCCCACCAGCGAATAGGCGGCAAAGTGGATGACCGCCTCGATGGATTCCTTCTGGAACACCTCCCGCAGAAACGTGCGCTCGCCCACGTTCCCCACATAGAGCCGCCCGCCTTTGAGGGCGGCGCGGTGGCCCTTGGACAGGTCGTCCACGACCGCCACATCCGCGCCCGCCTCCAGCAGGGAGGCCACACAGTGGGAGCCGATATACCCGGCGCCGCCGGTCACTAGGATCGCCATAATCACATTACCTCCATGATCTATAACGTTTCAAGCAGGAAACGGCCGATGCTCTCCATGGCCTCGTTGGCTTTTTTCATGGGGAACATCTGGAATACGTGCCAAAGTTCCGTCCATACCTCCAGCTTGCAGGGGACGTTGGCCTGGACCAGCCGGTCCCGCAGGCGGATGGAGTCGGACAGCAGCAGCTCGTTGGTGCCCGCCTGGATGAGGGTGGGCGGAAAGTGCTTCAAATCGCCGAAGAGGGGAGAGAGCAGGGGAGAGGACCAGTCCTGCCCCCGGGCGTAAGCGTCCCGCACGGCGTAGATATAGTTGAGGGTGAGCACCGGGTCGATCTCCGCGCGCTCCTGATAGGACTTGCCGCTGGCGGTCATGTCGGTCCAGGGGGAGAGCAGGATGAGGGCGCGGGGCAGGCGGCGCTGGGCCGCGCGGAGCTGATGGGTGAGCACCAGGGCCAGATTGCCTCCGGCGGAGTCGCCGGCCACCACCACGTCCCGGGCGCCGAACCCTTGGTACATCAAGTGATCCCAGGCCGCCGCGGCGTCCTCCACGGCGGCGGGGTAGGGGTGCTCCGGCGCCAGACGGTATTCGAAGGTCAGCACCGGGTAACCGGACACGTGGGCCAGCTTGGAGGCAAGAATGCGGGAATATCCGAGGGTACCGCTGGTATAGCCGCCGCCGTGACAGTAGAGGATGCATCGCCGCCGGTCGTAGCCACGGCTGGGGCGGACCCAGGCGGCGTTCATAAAACCGAGCTGGAAGGGCTCCCAGCTCATACCCGCCATGGGGGCTACCAAACGGCCCAGCAGCTCCTGCCCCTTGCGCTGCTTGTCCAGATCTTCCGGGTCCATGGTCTCGGGCGTGGCCGCGGAGTGGATGGCCTTCAGCGCGCGCAGGAACGGGTCCAGACGCCGCTGCTCAGCCTCGCGCCGCTGCTCCGGCGTACGCCGGGCCAGCTTCATGTGGGGACGGTCCTGCTCCATAAAAATCCTTCCTTCCGCCGCCCTGCGCGGCATAAATCAGACCAAACCGCTCTCGGGGCAAAATGGGCCTGGCCGTCCGGCGACCCGGCAGAGGGGATGTTGCACCCTGCCGGAAACGCCTACTGCCGCAGTGCCTGCATGGCGCAGCCGCACGGCGGCACGGCGCCGCCCAGCAAAGCACATACGCGGAGCCGTTTTTCTGAAATTGCGCGGCGCTTGCCGCGCGAACAAACCGTATATCCGTTTGTTGTGCAGGCATTATTATAGCATGCCCGGCTGTTAAAAGGAAGGGGAAGATACGGCAGGTTTCCCCTTGTGGCGCGTGCCGTAACGTGGTATGCTAAAGAAAACGGAGTTGGACGAGGGGGCGGGAACATGGCGAAGGACCGGCGGGGCGGCAAGCCGGAGTGGTATCCGCTGGACAACGCGGGCGTACTGTACTCCGCCATTCAGAAGGAAAACTATTCCGCCATCTACCGCTTTTCCGCCGTCATGGCCGCTCCGGTGGACCCCGACGCCCTCCAGCGGGCGGTGGAGCGGACCATGCCCCGCTTTCCCAGCTTTGCCGTGCGGATCAAACGGGGGGCGTTCTGGCATTATTTCGAGCCCAACCATGCCGCCGGTCCCTTCGTAAAGCCGGATATCGCCAATCCCTGCCAGCCGGTGCGCTTCCAGGAGGACAACGGCTGGCTGGTGCGGTTTTACTACTATGAAACGCGCATCTCGCTGGAGGTCTTCCATGCGGTGAGCGACGGCGCTGGGGCGCTGGTCTTTTTCAAGACCCTGCTGGCGGTCTATCTGCGGGAACTGGGCCATATCATTCCCAATACCTGCGGGATCCTGGATGTGGACGAGCCGCCCCGTCCGGAGGAGCGGGAGGACGCCTATGAGCGTTATGCCACGGTAAAGGCCCGGCGGTCCGGCCTGGAAAAGAAGGCCTATCCGAATACCGGAACGCCGGAGCCCTTTTATACCCTGAATGTGACCATGGGCTTTTTGCCGGTGGATCAGCTGAAGGCCCGGGCGAAGGGATACGGTGTGTCGATCACGGAGTATCTGACGGCGGTGCTGCTGAAGGTTATCGTGGACAAGCAGCACCGGGAGCGCCCCCGCCGGGAGAAGCCGGTGGCGCTGGCCATCCCCATCAACCTGCGGGCCTGGTTCCCGTCGGAGACGCTGCGCAATTTCATCCTGACCGTACGCCCCTGCATCGATCCCTCGCTGGGGGAGTATACCTTCGCGGAGGTGGTCTCCCAGGTCCACCACTTTCTGCGGCTGAATATCAACCGCCAGCAGATGCAGGCCCTGTTGACGGGCAACGTGAAGTTTACCACCAACCGATTGCTGCAGATCGTGCCCATCGTGCTGAAAAACCCGGTGATGGCCCTGGGCTACCGCCTTTCGGGCGTGCGGCCCTATTCGGGTACCTATACCAATCCCGGCCCCTTCCCGGTGCCGGAGGAGATGGCCCCCCACATCCGCCGCATGGAGGTTATTTTGGGGCAGGCCACCAATCCGCGGGTCCACTGCGCCTCCATCAGCTACGGCAATACCATGGAGATCACGTTCGCCGGGACCCTTCAGGAGACCGATACCGAGCGGGATTTCTTCCGCTTCCTGGTGCGGGAGGGCATCCCCGTAAAGGTGGAGAGCAACCGCACGGTCCGCTCCGAACTGATGTTTTAAGGAGGCGTCCCAATGTCCTATTGTGTCAACTGCGGGGTGGAGCTGGACGCCACCGCGTCCTTCTGCCCGCTGTGCCATACGCCGGTGCTCAACCCCGGCCAGCCGGTGGACGAGCACGCGCCCAAGCCCTTTCCCACCCAGCGGGGCGAGGTGGCGCCCGCCTCCAAACGGGAGCTGGCGCTGCTCATCACGGCCATGCTGGCCTCGGTGGCGGTATGCTGCGGCGTGCTCAATCTGTTTTTGAACCAGCAGCGGCCGTGGTCGCTTTACGTCATCGGCGCGGCGGTGATGCTGTGGATCTGGTTCGTGCCGCCGCTGCTGGCCCGGGGGATGCACTTGCTGCTGCGGCTTTTGCTGGATGTGGCGGCGGTGGCCATCTATGTGTTCCTCATCTCCGTGGATCTGGACGGGCGAAGCTGGTTCTGCGGTCTGGCGCTGCCCATCATTCTGTGGGGCGGCGCGATCCTGCTGCTGCTGGGGCTGGTGCTGCGGGTCTACCGGCGAAGCGTCCTTACCAGTGTGACCATCCTCATCGGCAGCGTCGGCGTGCTTTTGTTCGGAGTGGAATTTTTCCTGGACCGCTGGCTTTCCGGGTCCTGGGAGCCCTCCTGGTCGGTGGTGGTGCTGGCCGTCTGCGCCGGGCTGACCATCCCGCTTCTGGTCATCCGCAGGGTGCCCTCTCTCCGGGAGGAGGTGCGCAGGCGCTTCCACCTGTAAGGCACGGGCGCTGATATGCAGAATAAAACGAATATTATGCATAATGTGGGAAAAATATCGGAAAAATACGGGGGTCAATTCGCATATTTATGCGAATTGACCCTTGCTTTTTCCAAGGGCGCGTGGTACACTGTTTCCAACATCAGAAAACAGTATCACAACGGAGGTCATTACCATGTCTGAGATCAAAAAAGTCGTGCTTGCCTATTCCGGCGGCCTGGATACGTCCATCATTATCCCCTGGCTGAAAGAGAACTACAACGACCCCGAGATCATCGCCGTCTCCGCCGACGTGGGCCAGGGCGACGAACTGGACGGTCTGGAGGAGAAAGCCATCAAGACCGGCGCGGCCAAGCTGTACATCGAGGACCTGGTGGACGAGATGGTGGACGACGTCATCATCCCCTCCATGCAGATGGGCGCCAAATATGAGGATTATCTGCTGGGCACCGCCTTTGCCCGGCCCATCATTGCCAAACGGCTGGTGGAGATCGCCCGGAAGGAGGGGGCGGACGCCATCTGCCACGGCTGTACCGGCAAGGGCAACGATCAGGTCCGTTTTGAACTGGCCATCAAGCGTTTCGCCCCGGAGATGAAGATCATCGCCCCCTGGCGGGAGTGGTCCATCAAAGGCCGGGACGAGGAGATCGACTATGCCGAAGCCCACAACGTGCCCCTGAAGATCTCCCGCGAGACCAACTATTCCAAAGACAAGAACCTGTGGCACCTCAGCCACGAGGGCCTGGACCTGGAAGACCCGGCCAGCGAGCCTCAGTACGACAAGCCCGGTTTCCTGGAGATGAGCGTGTCTCCCGCCATGGCCCCCGACCAGGCCGTCTACGTGACCCTGGACTTTGCCCAGGGCGTGCCTGTGGCCATCGACGGTGAGCAGAAGAAGGCCAGCGATATCATCCGCAAGCTGAACCAGCTGGGCGGGGCCAACGGCATCGGCCTGCTGGACATCGTGGAGAACCGGCTGGTGGGCATGAAGGACCGCGGCGTATACGAGACCCCCGGCGGCGCCATTCTCTACCGCGCCCATGAGGTGCTGGAGATGATCACCATCGACAAGGACACCAAGCATATGAAGCAGAAGCTGGCGGTGGACTTTGCCGACCTGGTCTACAACGGCAAGTGGTTCACCCCCCTGCGGGAGGCGCTGTCCGCGTTTGTGACCGCGACCCAGAAGCATGTGACCGGGACCGTGAAGCTCAAGCTTTACAAGGGCAACATCATCACCGCCGGCGTTACCTCTCCCGAGACCCTTTATTCCGAGAATCTGGTCACCTTTGAGGAGAGCGATTACAACCAGAACGACGCCACCGGCTTTATCAACCTCTGGGGCCTGCCGGATACGGTGCAGGCGCTGCGGGAGCAGGGGAAGCTGTAATCGGTAAAAAGGCTCCGCCTTTTCGGCGGTTCGGCTGCAGGCCGCCGCGCGCACTCGCCGCACCCGCACGCCTGGGGCCTGAGCGGTATGCTTGCCCGGCGCATGTCCGAGCAAACACGATCGGAATTGACTTGCCGCTTCGGCGGCAGAGCTGTGATGCTGAGGAAGGCGGCGGCGGCTGGCCGCCGCCTTCGCCTTAGGAAGGAGCGATACTATGAAACTCTGGGCAGGCCGGTTCCAAAAGGAGACCGATACCCTGGTCAATGATTTTAACTCCTCGATCTCCTTTGACGCGCGGATGTACAAGGAGGATATTGCAGGCTCCATCGCCCATGCGGCCATGCTGGGCAAGCAGGGGATCATCGAGGCGCACGAGGCGGAAAAGATCATCGACGGCCTCCAGGCCATCCTGGCGGACATCGAGGGCGGCCGGGTGGAGTTCTCCCTGGAGAACGAAGATATCCACATGAATATCGAGACCATGCTCACCCAGCGGATCGGGGACACGGGCAAGCGCCTGCACACCGCCCGCAGCCGGAACGACCAGGTGGCCGTGGATTTCCGCCTCTTTGTCAAAGAGGAGATCCCGCAGATGATCGCCCAGGTGCTGGATTTGGAGCGGGTGCTGATCCAGAAGGCAAAGGCCAATCTGGAGACCGTTATGCCCGGCTATACCCACCTCCAGCGGGCCCAGCCCACCACCTTTGGCCACTATATGATGGCCTATGCCAATATGCTCAAACGGGATGTGACCCGTCTGGAGGACTGCCTGGAACGGATGGATGAGTGCCCGCTGGGGGCCGGCGCCCTGGCTACCTCCACCTATCCGGTGGACCGCTTCGCCACCGCCGCCGCCCTGGGCTTTCGGAAGCCCACGGATAACTCCATGGATTCCGTCTCCGACCGGGACTTCGCCATCGAGCTGCTTTCGGCCTGCTCCATTTTGATGATGCACCTGTCCCGCTTTTCGGAGGAGATCATCCTCTGGTGCTCCTGGGAGTTCAAGTATGTGGAGCTGGACGACGCTTATTCCACCGGCTCTTCCATCATGCCGCAGAAGAAAAACCCCGACGTGGCCGAACTGGTCCGGGGCAAGACCGGACGGGTGTACGGTTCGCTCGTTACCCTGCTCACCGTCATGAAGGGCCTGCCGCTGGCCTATAACAAGGACATGCAGGAAGATAAGGAGTGCGTGTTCGACGCCATCGACACGGTAAAAATGTGCCTGCCGGTGTTTACCGCGATGCTGGATACCCTGACCGTCAAGGAAAAAAATATGCACCGCGCGGCCGCGGGCGGCTTCATCAACGCCACGGATTGCGCCGACTACCTGGTCAAAAAGGGAATGCCCTTCCGGGAGGCGTATATGATCGTGGGGCGGCTGGTGAATATGTGCATCAAGACCGGAGAGACCCTGGACACCTTGCCGCTGAAGGACTTCCGTTCGGTTTCCGGCGTGTTCGACGCCGATGTGTATCAGGCGCTGGAACTGAAGACCTGCGTCAACGGCCGCAAAGTCTGCGGCGGCCCGGCCAAAGAGGCGGTGGAGCGGCAGATCGAAGCCATCGAGCAGTTTGTGAGGGAACGGACATGATGGGGGAACGGGCCGCCGGAGACGATCGCGCCGAGCGGCGCGCACAAGCGTTTTGCCGCAGGCAAAACCTTGGCGCAGGGGCAATTGAATTGCCCCGAGCAGGTGAAATCAACGGGGGCCCCCACGGGGCCGGCCCCGTGGGGCGCTGCGGCGGCCCGGCCAAAGAGGCGGTGGAGCGGCAGATCGAAGCCATCGAGCAGTTTGTGAGGGAACGGACATGATGGGAAAACCGGTCATCTACATCGACGGTCAGGAGGGCACAACCGGCCTGCAGATCGATAAACGCTTAGGCAGCCGGGACGATATCGAGCTGCTGCGCATCCGTGAGGATAAACGCAAGGATCTGGAGGAGCGCAGAAGGCTCATCAACGAGGCCGATCTGGTATTTCTCTGCCTGCCGGACGCCGCCGCGGCGGAGGCGGTGAGCCTCATCGAAAATCCCAATACCCGGGTCATTGACGCATCCACCGCCCACCGGACCGCCCCCGGCTGGGTGTACGGCTTCCCGGAGCTGTACAAGGACCCGGAGCAGACCATTGGGACGGCCCGCTTCGTGGCCAACCCCGGCTGCCATGCCACGGGCTTTTTGGCCACGGTGGCCCCGCTGATCCAGATGCGCATCCTGCATCCGGATTACCCCCTGACCTGCTATTCCCTCACCGGCTACTCCGGCGGAGGAAAGAAGATGATCGCCCAGTACGAGGGGGAGGAGAAGCCGGAAGAGCTGTACGCCCCGCGTACTTACGGCACCACCCTCAAGCACAAGCATCTGGCCGAGATGCAGAAGATCTCCGGCCTGGAGGCGCCGCCGGTGTTCTGCCCCATCGTGGATGACTACGAGAAGGGCATGGCCACCACGGTGATGCTCCATAACCGTTATCTGAAGGGGCAGCCCACCGCCCGGGAGCTGAGTCTCATCCTGGCGGCCTATTACGCCAAGCAGCCCGTCGTACGCGTGGCGCCTTATACGCAGCAGCCGCAGTTCCTCGCGTCCAACGTGCTGGCCGGATCCGACGGGTTGGAGATCACCGTCAGCGGCCATGAGCGGCAGAGCATCCTGACCGCCCGCTTTGACAACCTGGGCAAGGGCGCGTCCGGCGCGGCGGTACAGAACATGAATCTGATGCTGGGGTTTGCGCCCACGGCCGGACTCAGCCTGTAGGAGGAGAAGAAGATGAAACAAGTACCCGGCGGCGTGACCGCCCCCAAGGGATTTACCGCGTCCGGCGTCCACTGCGGCGTCAAAAAGGGCAAGGGGGACGGCAATCAGCCCCCCACGAGCAAGATGCCGGAGGTGCTGGAGGGAAAAAAGGATCTGGCGCTCATCGTCTCCGAGCAGCCCTGTGCGGCGGCGGCGGTGTATACCATGAACCGGGTGAAGGCCGCGCCGCTGTATGTGACGATGGACCACCTGGAAAACGGCGAGGCCCAGGCCATCGTGGCCAACTCCGGAAACGCCAATGCCTGCGCCCCCAACAGCCATGAGCATGCCGAGGAGATGTGCGCCCTGGCGGCCCGGGCCACGGGGCTCAAACCCTCCGACTTTGTGGTGGCCTCCACCGGCGTCATCGGGCAGGAGCTGAACATCGCCGCCATCCGGGCGGGGATGCCCGCGGCGGCGGCGGCTCTGTCCAGGGACGGCTCCGACGCGGCGGCCAACGCCATCATGACCACCGACACGGTGAAGAAGGAACTCTCCGTGACCTGCCTTGTGGGGGGCAAAACGGTCACCATCGGCGCCATCGCCAAGGGCTCCGGCATGATCCACCCCAATATGGGCACGATGCTCTGCTTCGTCACCACCGACTGCGCCATCACCCACGAGCTGCTCGCCGAGGCCCTCCATGAGATCGTCCCCCGCACCTTCAACCGGGTCACAGTGGACGGCGATACCTCCACCAACGACATGTGCGTGGTGCTGGCCAACGGTATGGCGGGCAACGCGCTGCTCGAGTGGAAGGACGACGGCTATACCGTTTTTTATAAGACGCTGTACGGTGTCTTTGAGCAGCTGGCCCGCAGTATCGCCGCCGACGGCGAGGGCGCCGGAAAGCTGATCACCGGTACAGTGCGCGGCGCCCGCAGCGAGGAGAGCGCCGAGCGCCTGGGCAAGGCGGTGGTGGGGTCTTCCCTGGTCAAGGCGGCCATGTTCGGCTCCGACGCCAACTGGGGACGGGTGCTTTGCGCCATGGGCTACTCCAAGGCCCCCTTCCGGCCGGAGTATGTGGACGTGAAATTCGCCTCCGCCGTGGGGGAGGTCCTGGTGTGCCGGCAGGGCGCCGGGGTGGACTTCGACGAGGCCCTGGCCAAGAGTATCCTGAGCCAGGATGAGGTCGTCATTGACGTGGACCTGCACGAGGGCGACCATCAGGCCACCTGTTGGGGCTGCGATCTGACCTATGATTACGTAAAGATCAACGGCGATTACCGGACCTGAGCCGGCGAGCGGCCCCGCCCCGGAAACCGGGCCGGCGCGGGAGATTTTAAGCTTGGAGTGAGGCGCGATGTCCTATTCCCACGTGGAGCGGGCCCAGGTGCTGGCGGAGGCCCTGCCCTATATCCAAACATACTACGGAAAGACCGTGGTGGTCAAATACGGCGGCAACGCCATGATCTCGGAGGCGCTGCGCCAGGCGGTCATCTCCGATATCATCCTGCTCCATCTGGTGGGCATCCGTGTGGTGGTGGTCCACGGCGGCGGGCCGGAGATCACCGACATGCTGCGGAAGATCGGGAAAACGTCCCGCTTTGTGGATGGCCTGCGCTATACGGACGAAGAGACCATGGACATCGTGCAGCAGGTGCTCTGCGGCAAGGTGAACAAAAATCTGGTGGCCACGCTCAACCGCATGGGGGGAAAGGCCATCGGTCTTTGCGGCATGGACGCGGGGCTGTTCCAGGCCAAAATGCTGGACGAAAAATACGGCCTGGTGGGCGAGATCACGCAGGTGGACCCGCGCCTGGTGGTGGATGCCCTGGAGGATGGCTACATCCCGGTGGTCTCTACCGTAGCCCAGGGCGTCGACGCCGATACCGCCTATAATATCAATGCGGATACCGCCGCGGCCAAGCTGGCGGTGGCCCTGGGCGCGGAGAAGCTGATCCTGCTCACGGACGTGCGGGGCCTGCTCCGGGATCCCGGGGACGAAGGGACCCTCCTCCGGGTGGTGGAGCTCTCCCAGGTGCCCGGCCTGATCAAAGACGGGGTCATCCAGGGCGGCATGATCCCCAAGGTGGACTGCTGCGTGGAGGCGGTGCGCTCCGGGGTGAAGCGCACCCATATCCTGGACGGGCGCATCCCCCATTCCATCCTGATCGAGCTGTTGTCCGACGAGGGCATCGGCACCATGCTGCTGTAGGGGGGCGGAGAAACGTGGATCATTCTGAATTAACGGCGCTGGACCGCCGGTATGTCATGCAGACCTACGGTCGCTTTGATGTGGACATCGACCATGGGACAGGGGC
>NZ_JALFGV010000165.1:0-18127 GCF_022777125.1 Lawsonibacter sp. | reverse complement strand
CGAGAGCCGTGAAAAGAAGGAGATGACCGACATGCCGAAACACCGCCGCCAGTGGCGCAGCCAGCTTACCCGCGCGGAGGAGGGACGGGGGTGGGTGTTTTTCGCGCTGTACGTGCTGGCCTTCCCTTTCCTGATGGGCTTGATCCAACGCTCGTTCGGGGGCGAGCTGCCCGTGGCCGAGGCCAGCGTGATCTATTACCTGCTCTCGGTGACCCTGGTCTTTCTGGTGTTCTGGAGCTTTTTGAAAAACGGTTTCTACCTGCTTCTGGACTGGCTGCCCGAGAACCTGTTTGCCTTTGGCACCGGCCTTGTGGGGGCGGGGGCGCTCCATTTCCTGGTGATGCGCCTGCCCTATCCGGTGGAAAATCCGAACGTCTACAACTACCTGGAGCAGTACGCCATGTCTCCCGCGGCCACGGTGGTCATCGTGGTGGTGCTGATGCCCATCGTGGAGGAGGCCCTGTTCCGGGGGCTGCTGTTCGGCGCGGTGCGGCGGTACAGCCGGGCGCTGGCCTATGGGCTCTCCACCCTGCTCTTCGCGGTGTACTGCGTATGGCAGTTCGTGTTTACCTACAACGGGATGGACCTGCGCTACCTGCTGCTGTTTGCGCAGTACGTGCCCATGTCCCTGGCCCTGTGCTGGAGCTATGACAACGGCGGCTCCGTCTGGACCCCCGTGGCCCTGCACATGGTCCTCAACGCCGCCGCCCTGGTTCACGCGATCCGTTGATCCCGCCGGGGCCCTTTAGCGGCTGCGCAGACCGTCCGGAGGGACGCCGGCCGGAGTTCCGTCTTCCCTGCGGGGAAAACGCCCGTACTCCGGGGCACCGGTGTACGGGCAGCCCCATGGAAGGAGAATGAGATGCCTCACATCCAGCAATTAGAGCCCCACGTGGCCGACCTGATCGCCGCCGGCGAAGTGGTGGAGCGGCCCGCGTCGGTGGTCAAGGAACTCATGGAAAACGCCATCGACGCCGCCGCCGCCACGGTGACGGTGGAGGTCCAGCACGGCGGCATGACCCTGATCCGGGTCACCGACGACGGCTGCGGCATTGCCGCCGGGGAGGCGGAGACCGCCTTCCTGCGCCATGCCACCAGCAAGATCCGAAGCGAATACGACCTGGAGGCCATCGGCACCCTGGGCTTCCGGGGCGAGGCGCTGGCGGCCATCTCCGCCGTCTCCCGGGTGGAACTGCTCACCCGCGCTCAGGGGGCGCAGCTGGGGATCGCCCTCTCCCTGGAGGGGGGCGCGGTGGTCGCCCGGGACGAGGCGGGGTGCCCGCAGGGTACCACGATGGTGGTGCGGGACCTGTTCTACAATACCCCGGCCCGCCTGAAATTCATGAAGAAGGACGCCGCCGAAGGGGCGGCCTGCTTTGCCATGGTGCAGCGGGTGGCCCTGTCCCATCCGGAGGTGAGCGTCAAATTCCTCCGGGACGGGAAGCAGGAGCTGCGCACCCCCGGCGACGGGAAGCTCCAGTCCGCCCTCTACGCCGTGCTGGGCCGGGATCTGGCCCTGGGCTTCGTGCCGGTCGGCGGCTCCGGCGAGGAGATGACGGTCGCCGGCTTTACCTCCCTGCCCACCTGCTGCCGGGGGACCCGGGGCTATCAGCACTTTTTTGTGAACGGCCGGTATGTGAAAAGCCGCACCATGACCGCTGCGGTGGAGGAGGCCTATGCCAACCAGAAGATGGTGGGCAAGTTTCCCGGCTGCGTGCTGCATTTGAACACCCGCCTCAACGCCGTGGACGTGAACGTCCACCCGACCAAGCAGGAGGTCAAATTCGGCTCGGAAAAGCGGGTGTTCGACGCGGTGTATTACGCCGTCAAGTCTGCGCTGGAGGCCGACCGTACCCGTCCGCAGCTGGAGGGGGGCGCGCGGGAGCGCCCCCTCCGCGCCGCCGTGCGGGATACCGCCGCCCCCAGCCAGACGGCCTTCCGGAATCAGACGGCGCAGGCCTTCCGCCAGGAACACGGCTCCCCCGCCCTGCCCCTGCGCGACGTGACCGCGCCGAAGCAGCCGCCCTGCCCGGACGCTCGCGGCGGGACCGCCTCCGCGCGGCCGGTCCCGCAAGCGCCCGCGGCTGCGGTGGGCGCTTCCGGCGCCGGAGCGCCGGGCTGCGCGGCCGTCCCGGCGCCGCCCCGCCCGCTCCGCGCCCCCGCTGCGCCGGAGGAAGACCGCGCGGCGGCCCCGGCCCCCGCGCCGGAGCCGTGGCGTATGGCGGGCGAGGTGCTCCATACTTACATCATCGTGGAACAGGGCGACAAGATCCTCCTGATCGATAAACACGCCGCCCATGAGCGGCTCAATTTCGACCGGCTCAAGGCCGAGGGGTACCAGCCCATGGTGCAGGCCCTGCTGACGCCGGTGGTCTTTACGCCTCCCGCCGAGGAGGGGGCGGCCCTGCTGGCCCAGCTTCCCCTGCTGCGCCGCTTCGGGTTCGAGGCGGAGGAGTTTGGCGGCGGAGCGCTCATTGTCCGGGCGGCCCCCGGCGATGTGGCCGCCGGGGAGATCGAGGGCGTACTCACGGAGCTGGCGGGCCGGCTGCTCATCACCGGCCGGGCCGATCCGGAGGCGGCCCGGGACGCCTTGCTGCACACCATGGCCTGCAAGGCCGCCGTCAAGGGCGGCCAGAGGAACGGGCCCCAGGAGCTGCAGCGCCTGGCCGAAGCCGTCATGGACGGCACGGTCAAATACTGCCCCCACGGCCGTCCGGTGGCGATTGAACTGACGCGGCAGCAGCTGGAGAAGCGGTTCGGGCGGGCGTGACCGATATTTCGGCCCTTCGACAAAATGCGAGTTGATCCATTGGATAAAATGGTATATATTGGATGCACCCAACAGAAAGAAGGAGTGCATCCAAATGCAAAAGACAAACAACCTGCAGGACCGGTTCCTGCTCCGCGCCCGTAAGACCCGGGCCCACGTCACCGTGTTCCTCATCAACGGCTACCAGCTCCGGGGCGTTATTGCAGGCTATGACGCCTTTGTGGTGGTCCTTATGAGCGAGGGCAAGCAGCAAGTCATCTACAAGCACGCGATCTCCACCATCACGCCGGAGCGGGCCGTGGATTTGAGCGAGGACGAGGCGTCGCCCGCGCCGCAGGCGGGGCGGAGCCCGGCGGAAGGCGCGCCGGACGGACGGTAGGGCGAAGGCAGAAGGCCCCTGCGGGGCGGCCTCCGTCTGCCGGAGCAGGCCGCCGTACGGGCCGGGGCCCCGGCGCGAAACATCGCTACATAAACAAGGGACAAGCCTATGAAACAAGGAAACGCCATCAACCGAATCATCATGCTGGTGCTGCTGGGGGCCGTGGTGCTCTACCTGGCGGTGTCGGCCTGGAACAGCCTGACCGACCCCTTTTCCACGGTGGTCTCCTATGCCTACGCGGTAGACGACGCAGTGGAGTGCACCGGCTTTGTGGTGCGGGAGGAGACGGTGCTCGCCGGGACCGGCGGCATCGTGGACCTCCTGCCGGAGGAGGGGGAAAAGGTCGCCAGGGGCGAGACGGTGGCCCTGGTCTATCAGAGCGAGGCGGGCCTGGACCGCAAGCAGCAGATCCAGGCCCTGACGCTGGAGCGGGAACAGCTCCAGTACGTCCTGGCCCAATCCGCCGCCGGGGGGGATACCGCCCAGCTCAGCCAGCAGGTCATCGGCGCCATCGTGGCGCTGCGCTCCTCGGTGGCAGCCGGGGACCTGACGGGGCTGGAGGAGGAGACCATGTCCCTCAAATCGCTGGTGTACAAGCGGGAATACACCTATGGCGAGGGGGACGGTGGGGCCGGTCTGGAGGACGCCATCCTTGCCGTGGACGCGCAGATCCAGGCCCTGAGCAATCAGGCCGCCCTGGATACCGCCCGGGTGAGCGCCGCGCAGGCGGGCGTGTTTTCCGGCCAGGTGGATGGATATGAGGGGCTGCTTACCCCTGAGATGCTGTCCTCCCTGACCCCGGCCGACCTGACCAGCCTGGCCAATCAGAGGCCCCAGGCCGATGGCAATGCCATCGGGAAGCTGGTGACCAGCGCCCGGTGGTATTTCGTCTGTCCGCTGTCCGAGCGCGACGCCGAGCGCCTGAATGAGGGCGGTACCATCGCCGTGCGCTTTTCCCGGGACTGGTCGGGCCAGGTGGAGATGGATGTGGAGCGCATCGGAGCGGCGGAGAACGGCCGCTGCGTGGCGGTGCTTTCCACGGACCGCTACCTGTCGGACACCACCCTGCTGCGCCGCCAGACGGTGGAGCTGATCTTTGAGACCCGGACCGGGATCCGGGTACCCAAGGCGGCCCTCCGGGTGGAGGAGCGGACCGTCACCGACGAGGACACCGGGGAGAAGCGGCAGGTCCAGATCAACGGCGTATACGCCCTGGTGGGAGCGCAGGCGGAGTTCAAGCCTGTGACGGTGCTGGCCCAGCAGGACGACTTCTGCCTGGTGCAGGCAGCTTCTGCGGGCAGCGCCGCCGAAGCGAAAAAGGCCCTGCGGGCGGGGGATGAGATCATTGTGGCCGCCGAGGATCTGTTTGATGGAAAAGTCGTGCGGTAGGGCCGCATGTTTTGACGCCGAAGACGTTTCAGGAGGTGCGTTTTGATGTCCCTTGCGGAACAGATTGCGCGGGTAAAGGAAAAAATCGCCGCCGCCGCCCGGGAGGCGGGACGGGAGCCGGAGGCGGTCACCCTGGTGGCCGCCACGAAGGTGCAGACCTCGGATACCATCCGGCAGGCCATTGCCGCCGGGATCACGGCGTGCGGGGAGAACCGGGTGCAGGAGATGACCGCCCATCTGGAGGAGAACGCCTACGCGGGGGCCCGCCTGCATTTCATCGGCCACCTGCAGACCAATAAGGTCCGGCAGGTGGTGGGGCGGGTGGATCTGCTGGAGTCGGTGGATTCCGCCCGACTGCTTCAGGCCGTGGAGGCGCAGGCCGCCAGGCTGGACCTGGTACAGGACATCCTGCTGGAGGTCAATGTGGGCGGGGAGGCGAGCAAAAGCGGCGTGTCTCCCGACGAAGTGCCCGGCCTGGCACGGCAGGCCATGGCGCTGCCCCATGTGCGCCTGCGGGGGCTGATGGCCATCCCGCCTGTGGCAGGCAGCGGCGGAAATCGCCCTTTTTTTGCAAAAATGTATCAGCTTTATGTTGACATAAGAACTGAAATGGACGATAATGGGACTGTTATTAACTGCCTTTCCATGGGCATGAGCGGCGATTATGAGGACGCCGTGCGGGAAGGGGCCACTCTGGTGCGGGTGGGCACCGCCCTGTTTGGGCCGCGTCCGCCGCTGCATACACGGTGAATGAAATTCGGGAGGTTGACCGAAATGGGATTTATTGATGAGCTCAAGCGCTTGGCGCGCCCCTATGAGGACGAAGAGGACGAGGAGGAGTTCGAGGACTTCGAGCCCGTCTCCCGCAGTGAGCGGATGGACCGTACCGACCGGATGGAGCGCAAGAGCGCCAAGCAGGACACCGGCGCCCTGTTCCCCAGCGAAAGCACGCCCGAGCGGCGTAGCAACAAGGTGGTGAACATCCACACCACCACCCAGCTTCAGGTGGTGCTCGTCAAGCCCGAGCGGTTTGAGAACGCCTCCGAGATCGCAGACCACCTGCGGGAAAAGCGCACCGTGGTGCTCAATCTGGAGTCCACCAATAAGGACATCGCCCGCCGCCTGCTGGACTTCCTTTCCGGCGTGGCCTATGCCAACGAGGGCAAGATTAAAAAGGTGGCCATCTCCACCTACATCATCACGCCCTACAACGTGGATATTTTAGGCGATCTGATCGACGAGCTGGAGAATAACGGACTGTATTTCTGACGCAGGAGGAAGGAAGCGGCGTCCGCGTTGTCCCGCCGGGAGTCCGGCGTCCCAAGCGTTTTGGCGCAGCCAAAACCTTGCTGCCGGGCGGATCCGCTTCATCCGCGCAGGCCAAAGGGGGCCCCGCACGATGCGAAGCATCGGGCGGGGCGGAACAACGGGCCGTATTCTTGACCAAGCATTCCATTCATTTTGTACATAAAGCGGGGGAAAAACGATGCTGACACCGCAGGAAGTTTCCGAGCACGCCTTTGCCAAAGCGTCTTTCGGCGGCTACAACATGGCCATGGTGGATGAATTTCTGGACGTATTGACGGCGGATTACACCACCCTTTACAAGGAAAACGCCACCCTCAAGGCCAAAATGAAGGTCCTGGTGGACAAGCTGGAGGAGTACCGCTCCACCGAAGAGGCCATGCGCAAGGCGCTGCTGACCGCCCAGCGCATCGCCGACGACATGGTGGCCGAGGCGGAGAGCAAAAAGGCCGAGCTTCTGCGGGACGCGGAGACCTCCGCCAAGACGCGCATGGGAGAGCTGCGGCAGGAGATCGCCAATGAGGAGGCGCGCCTTGCCGCCGCCCGCGGCTCCACCGCCGCCTATGTGGCCAAGCTTCAGGGGCTCTATCAGCACGAGATGGACTATCTCAACGGCCTGTCTTCCCTTGTGGCTCCCGCCCCCAAGGGCCCCGACCCCGTGGCCGCCGCCGCCCAGGACATCGAGGCCAGTGTGGAGAAGCTGGTGGCTCCGGAAGGCCCCCAGGCTCCGGAGGACGCGGAGGACACCCTGGACCTGAGCGGCGGAACGGCCCGTGTGGAAGTGCCCGTGCAGGAAAAGGACGGCGGGCTGTACGCCGAGCTGCTGGAGCTCAACCTGAACCCGGCCGAGGGCGAGCGCGCCAAGCGCCCGGTGCGCACCCCCCTGGAGGAGGCCGACATGCCGGAGGAACCCGCCGAGCCCACCCGCCGCATCGACTTCGACCATCTTCAGTTCGGCCGGGACTACGAAATCAAATAACCCACTTGACAGAAGCCCTGCAAACATGTAAGATACTCCAGGACGCAGAACAAAGCGTCCTGGAGTATCTTTTATTCCGAAAAACGCTGAGAAGAGGACGAGTACCGTCCCCCGCTCCTGTGCAGAGAGCCGCCGTTTGGGTGCAAGGCGGACGGGAGGGGCCGGGAAGATCACCTTGGAGCGCCCCGCTGAACAGGGAAACGGGTTTCCCTCTGTAAGCGGGGACGGCTGGCCCCGTTACCGGCCTTCGAGGGGCTGCGGCGCGTCCGCGGCAAGAAGAGTGGTACCGCAGAGGTTTGCGCCTTTGTCTCTTACAGAGACAAAGGCGCGTTTTTTGTCCCTCCCCCGCCCTCACGCGCCGGAAGCAGGCCGGGAGGACGGCCTTTCCGCCAATGGATCGAAAACAAAATTCAGCATAAAGGAGAACCCACCTATGGACTACAACCAGACCGTCCACCTGCCTCAGACCGATTTCCCCATGCGGGCGGGGCTGCCCCGCCGGGAGCCGGAGATGCTCCAGGCCATGTACGACCACGACCTGTACCACAAGCTGATGAAAAAGAACGAGGGCAAGCCCCTGTTCGTTCTCCATGACGGCCCTCCCTACGCCAACGGCAACATCCACCTCGGCACTGCCCTGAACAAGATCCTGAAGGACATCATCGTCAAGCACCGGAACATGACGGGCTGGTGCGCCCCCTATGTGCCCGGCTGGGATACCCACGGCCTGCCCATCGAGAGCGCCATTCTGAAGAACAAGAAGATCAAGCGGGACGAGCTGACCACCGCCCAGTTCCGGGAAAAGTGCAAGGAGTATGCCCTGGACTTTGTGGACAAGCAGCGGGAGCAGTTCAAGCGCCTGGGGGTGCTGGGCGAGTGGGACGATCCTTACCTGACCCTCAAGCCCGCCTTTGAGGCAAAGCAGGTGGAGATTTTCGGCAAGATGGCGGAAAAGGGCTTTATCTTCAAGGGCATGAAGCCGGTGTACTGGTGCCCCAATGACCAGACCGCCCTGGCCGAGGCGGAGATCGAGTATGCCGACGATCCCTGCACCACCCTGTTCGTCAAGTTCCCCGTCCGTGACGACAAGGGCAGGCTGGCGCAGTACGCCGACCTGAGCAGGACCTATTTCGTCATCTGGACCACCACGCCCTGGACCATCCCGGGCAACATGGCCATCTGCGTCAACGCGGACTTCGACTATGTGCTGCTCCAGGCCCCCAACGGGGAGGTGTATATCCTGGCCAGGGACCTGGCGGAGCGCGTATGCAAGGCCGCGGGCATCGACTATGCCGCCTGCAGGGTGCTGGCCACCCTCAAGGGCAGCGCGTTCGAGCTGATGACCGCCAAGCATCCCCTCTTTGACCGGGAGAGCGTGCTGCTGTGCGGCGAACATGTGACCCTGGACGCCGGCACCGGCTGCGTCCACACCGCCCCCGGCTTCGGCGCCGACGACTTCAACATCTGCCGCGCTTACGACAAGGCGGGCAAGACCAACATCGGCGTGCCCGTGCCGGTGAACGCCAGGGGCGTCATGACCGACGAGCGTTACAACGGCCAGTTCTATGCCAAGGGCAACGACCTGGTGGTGGAGGACCTGGAGGCCGAGGGCTTCCTGCTGGCCAAGGAGAACATCACCCACTCCTATCCGCACTGCTGGCGCTGCAAGCATCCCATTATTTACCGGGCTACGGAGCAGTGGTTCTGCTCCGTGGACGCCATCAAGGACGCGGCGGTGAAGGCCTGCGACGGCATCCAGTGGAAGCCCGACTGGGGCAAGGACCGCATGACGGGCATGATCACCGAGCGCAACGACTGGTGCATCAGCCGCCAGCGGGTGTGGGGCGTACCCATCCCCATCTTCTACTGCGCCAAGTGCGGCAAGGACATCGTCACGCCGGAGACCATCCGGCGCGTCTCCGACCTGTTCCGGGCGCACGGCTCCAACATCTGGTTTGACAAGACTGCCGACGAGCTGGTCCCCGAGGGCCTTGTCTGCCCGGAGTGCGGGCACGCCCACTTCACCAAGGAGTCGGACATCATGGACGTGTGGTTCGACTCCGGCTCCACCCACGCCGCCGTTTTGGATGAGCGCCCCTACCTCCACTTCCCCGCCGACGTGTACCTGGAGGGAGGCGACCAGTACCGCGGCTGGTTCCAGTCTTCCATGCTCACCTCCATCGCCGCCAAGGGCGTGGCGCCCTACAAGCAGATCATCACCCACGGCTGGACCGTGGACGGCGAGGGCAAGGCCATGCACAAGTCCCTGGGCAACGCCGTGGGGCCGGAGGAGGTCATCAAGGACTACGGCGCGGACATGCTGCGCCTGTGGGTGGCCAGCGCCGACTATACCCAGGATATGCGTATTTCCGGCGACATCATGAAGCAGCTCTCCCAGGCGTACCTCAAGATCCGCAACACCGCCCGGTACATGCTGGGCAACCTGTGCGACTTTGACCCCGACGCCGATTTGGTGGCGGCCGAACACCTGATGGGACTGGACCGCTATGCCCTGCACCTCTTTAACCAGCTGGTGAAGACCGTCCGCGCCGCCTATGACCGCTATGAATTCCACGCCGTGTACCGCGCCGTGTACAACTTCTGCGTGGTGGACCTGTCCAACTTCTATCTGGATATCATCAAGGACCGGCTCTACTGCGGGGATGAGGCGGCCCGCCGCTCCGCCCAGACCGCCCTGTACGTCATCCTGGACGGCATGACCCGGCTCATCGCCCCCATTCTGGCCTTCACCTCGGACGAGATCTGGCATGCCATGCGCCACGGCAGCGACGCGGACGCCGAGAGCGTGCTCTTCAATGACATGCCCGGCGACAACGCCGCCTTCGCCCTCGCCGGGGCCGATCAGGAGCGGTGGGAAAAGCTGGTCTCCCTGCGGGACGCGGTCAACAAGGCCCTGGAGAACGCCCGCACCGCCGGGGTGTTCAAGAAGGCGCAGGATACCGAAGTGACCCTCTCCGTGTCGGAGCAGGACGCGGCCTTCCTGGCGGGGGAGGACCTTGCCACCCTGTGCATCGTGTCCAGCGTCATCGTGACGACCGGCAGCCTGGAGGGCGAGCGGGCCGACGAGTGCCGCATCCCCTGCACCATCGCCGTCCGGCTTTCCGACGCGCCCAAGTGTCCCCGCTGCTGGAACCACAACGAGCACGTGGGCGGGGATCCCGAGCACCCCGACCTCTGTCCCCGCTGCGCCGGCGTGGTCCGGGGACAGGGCTGATGCGGCCGGGGACGGCCTGTCCCGAGAAAAATGCAAGAGCAGAGGCTTTTATGCCTCTGCTCTTGCATTTTCACCGAAACAGGCTGGAAAGGAAGCGGCATCCAGGGGCGGGAAAGCGCAGGCCCCGGCTGAACGTGCGGCAAAATACTCCTTGAGCAGGGCGGCATAGGCCAACAGGACCGGACTCGCCGAATGAGAGCGCCAAATGGCGGAAAAGGTGCAGGTCTCCGGATATCCGGTCAGGCGAATGGACTGAAACAAGGCCGGAACCGTTGGATGGCAGCATTCCGGCAAGAGCATAACGGCCTGATTTGTGGCCACGAGCATCTGCTGCGTGTCGAAATTTGGCACAACAAAGGCGGGGGAAAGCGCATGGTGATTGAGCATCTGCTCGGTTACCGTAAGATTATAGGTCTGAAAACCGATGCTCTCTTCCCCCTGAACGGCAAACTTTTCATTGCGGATATCGGCAATATCCACGGCGTCAAATTGTGCCAGAGGGTGATCGCGGGAGACAAACAGCCGCCACCCGCAGGTGAGCAAGGGCTCGATCACAGCGTCGGAGATGGTATTGTCGCTGAAATCATAGGGCATTGCGATCGCCATAGCCAGCTTGCCGACCGTATATTTATGAAATAATTCGGTTGGAGTGCCCGGGCGGATCGTGATCTGCATGCTGGGATATGCCTGGAGCAGACGCTGGATCACGCAGTAGGTGTGGGTGGTATCCAGGCCCGGCCAGATTCCCAGGGAAATATATCCGGAAAGGTTATGCGCAATGCACCGGGCACGGGAAAGCGAACGGGAATAGAGAGCAAGCAGACGCAGGCTGCTCTCGTAAAATGACTTTCCGGAGTCGGTCACGGTAAATCCGCGTTTGCTGCGCACGAACAGCGGAAAGCCGAGTTCCGCTTCCATCGAGGCGATTTGCTGGCTGATGGCCGCCTGAGTAATATAGTTTTCCTGGGCGGCCTTTGTAAAACTGTTATACTTGACGATATCCACAAAACATTTGATTTTCTCCAGATTCATACAGCAATCACCTTATTTCTGCAGAGAATGGATTTTGCCGGCGCTGGGTCCAGTATAACACAAAAGAAGGCGGACTTCATGGGGAATGTACAAATGGCACAATAGATTTTTCTTATCGGTGTGATCGCATATTCTAATTTGACGAATCCACCGTCCGCAATTATGCTGAATCCAGAGAGAAGCGCTTCTCAAAACGATAATTGGAGGCAAGCGGCTATGGATGAGCGCAGAAAAGAACGGGACCGGAGATTGGAGCTGTTCAACCAGCTTATGGAACAGGCGGGGTTGGACGCGTTGATTTTTACCTCCACCGCCCAGCAGACCTGCCAGATGGCGGTGAAATACGCGACCAATTATACGCTGAACACACGCCGGGATTTTGCATATATGGCCAGGGGCGGCATGCTGAACCTGCTGGTCCCGACCGTGGGGCAGCAGTTCCATGCCCGGACGTTGAGCTGGCTTCCCGAAGAGAACATCCGATGCGGCGATATGCTCCAGGAGGTGCTGGCTTTTATCCGATCCCTGCCGCAGGAGCACCCCAGGATCGGACTTTATGAGCCAAAGGAACTTCCCATTTGCATCTACCGCGAACTGACGGACACAAATGCGGAATTTGTGGATATTACAGCCCGGCTGACGGAGCTGCGGGCCCCCAAGTCTGAATATGAGCTGGAGCTGATCCGCGCCGCCTCACAGATCGCGGTGGGTTCCTTCGAATGGGTGCTCAAGCACATCCGCCCCGGGGTCACGGAACAGGAGATCGTGGGGGGCGCGGAGGGCTTTTTGCGGGCCCGCGGCGCGGAGGACAGTCTGGTGCTCATCCGCGCGGAAAAACCCCACACGTTTATCACGCGCGCCCAGAACAAGCCGATCCGGCCCAATGAGGTGTTCATTTACTCCTGTGAGATGGCGGGGCCGGGCGGCTACTGGACGCAGATGGTGCGCCCGATCTTTCTGGAGCGGGGCTGTGCGCCGGAGGCGTATGAAGTGCTCCAGGTGATCCGGGAGGCGCTGGCAGCCGGCGAGGCGGCGGCGCGGCCCGGAAACCGGATCTGCGACGTGGACGAGGCCATTGCGCAGGTTGTGAAAAAGCGCGGCTGTCACGCGGGCGTATGGTCCGGTCACGGCATGGGCGCGGATTTGGGGGACGGTATTGATATCGGCGCGCCCAATAAAATGGAGCTCAAGCCCAATATGATCCTGACGCTGCATCCCAGCGTGGTGGGGCGATCGGACGGACTGCTGTACGGCAATACTTACGCGGTCACGGAAACGGGGGTGCAGAACCTTACGGACGCCTATACGGGCAGCAGCTACCTGGAGGACCTGCTGGAAGAGATGGGATAAGGGTGAGAATAAAGATAAGAGGAGGGAGTCGTATGCCGGATACAGGCATCAAAAAGCAAACCTATACCGCTTATATCGTTAAGCTGCTGGTCGGGCTGTTTTTCATTTTTGTTTTTGGGCGGGTCTGCCCGCCGTGGGGCGGGATCACGCAGACCGGCATTCAGGCGATCGGCATTTTCTTCGGATTGATTTTCCTGCTCTCCAATTCGGAGTTTGGGCTGATTTTGCCGTCGCTGCTGGGCTTTCTGGCGGTCCTGCTCACAGATGCGTATACCCCCAGTTCCCTAATGGCGGCCACCTTCGGGAACTCCACCGTGGTTCAGATCATTTTTGCCTACGTACTCTGTCAGACCATTATTTCCACCGGAGCGGGTGAGTTTATCTCCAAATGGCTGCTCACGCGGAAGGTGCTTCGGGGAAAGCCCTACCTGTTCTGCTTTGTCTTTTTCTTTGCGGCCTGGGTCATGGGCGCGTTTGCCAAAATTGGCGGCATCGTATTCGTGCTTGCATTGCTGGATTCGCTCATTGACAACCTGGGGTACGAGAAAGAGGGAAGCTTTAACCGCTGGATGTCTCTGGGGTCCTTTGTTTCCGCCTGCATAGGGATGGCGCTGATCCCCTTCCAGGGCCTGCCGCTGGTCATTTTCGGGGCGATACTGAGCGCTATGGCGCAAAGCGGCATTGTGCTGAACTATGCGGTGTATATGCTCTCCATCATCGTCTTTTCCATGGCGTTTATCGTCCTGTTCGCCCTGACGATGAAGGCCTGCCGTGTAGACGCAGACAAACTGCGCGCCTTCGATGTGAGCCGTATCAGCGGCGAGCAGGGCGGCAAACTGCGTATGACCCGCAAGCAGGTCCTGGCCTGCCTGATTTTCCTGTTTGCGATCGCCTACTCGGTGGTCATGGCCTTTCTCCCTGCAGACAGCCCCCTGGGGCAGGCGCTTTCCACCTTTGACCAGTGTACCTGGTTCATCTTGGCGCTGGTAATTTTCTTCCTTCTGCGGGAGGACGGCAAACCGCTGCTGAACGAAGAGCAGACCTTCCGCAGCAGCATTTCCTGGGGCATCGTTCTGGCCGTGTGCATTTTCAACGTGATCGGCGGCATGCTGGCCAACCCGGAACTGGGCGTACGGGGCTGGCTCAACGCGTTGATGGAGCCCATTTTCACCGGACTGCCCTTCCCTGTGTTCATGCTGCTGATCTGTTTTGTCTCTACGATCTGCACCAATGTATTTGCCAATGCGGCGGTGGGATTGATCGTAGGGACGCTGACTATGCCCTTTGCCATTACGTATGGCGATACCATCGGGATCAATGTAACGGTGTACGGCGCGGCGGTGACCATGTCCGCCATGTTCTCCTTTATGACCATGGCGTCGGCAGGGTATGTCCCCCTGTTTCTGACAAGGCCCTGCATTCAAAAAAATCAAAAATTCCTCTGGGGGGTCGGAGGAGGAACCTGCTTGGGGGGCATCCTGCTGATGACGGTTCTATTCACTGCCCTGGCCTATCTCCTATAAGCGACCAGACGGGAGCGCCCGTCCGCCTGCAGGGCGGAACGGGCGCTCCCGTCTGGTCGCGGGGCGTTATCAAGGCCTTTGCACGGCGGCGCGCCTGCGCCGCCCCTTCCGCGCCGGGAGGCGGGGCAGCTCCGGAAGGGCAAGACTGCCGCCGTCGGTGGCGGCGGAGATCAGATAGCGGTAGACCCGGCCCTTTTGCCGCTCGTACAGGTCCAGGGTCTGATAGAGGTCCTTGTAATAGGAAAAGGTCTTCTGCTTCATCTCCAGAGTGCGGCGCAGGGTGGGCTGGGTCATGACCAGACTGTCCTCCCGCTTGATATAACAGCACACCGGCTCCGGGACGGCGGCCACCAGACGGACATATTTGATGTACTCCAGATTGAACAGAAAATCCTCGCACCAACTCAGCTCCTCCGGGCAGCGCAGCTGGTGGGCCTCCACAATGCTGCGGCGGTAGAGCTTGTTCCAAAGCACCCCGTAGTAGAAATTGGCGGGGGCCTTGACCATCTCCTCTGCAAACTCCGTCCGTGTGAGTACCCGGCGGCCCCGGATATGCCCCTGCAGCGCCTGGCGCTGACCGGATACCCGGTAAAAACGGGCGATCACCAGGTCGGTGCCGGTGCTCAGAGCGGCGTGGACCAGGACCTCGGTGGCGTTGGATAGGAGCCGGTCGTCCCCGTCCACAAACTGGAGGTACTGCCCCGTAGCCGCCGCCAGTCCCGCGTTGCGGGCGGCGGAGACCCCCGCGTTTTGCTGATGGATGACCCGAAAGCGCGCGTCCCGCTCCGCCGCCGCGCGGCACAGGGAGAGGCTTTCGTCCGTGCTGCCGTCGTCCACCAGTATGACCTCGATCTCCCGCCAGGTCTGGACGCGGATGCTCTCCAGACAGGCGGGAAGATACGCCGCCACGTTGTATACCGGCACGATGATGCTGACCTTTGCGCGTTCCAAAACGACACTCCTTTTTGTAATGTGCTCAAATCCCATTATAATGGGCCCGCCGCCGGGCCGCAAGAGCGGATCGCACGAAGGCGCGCCGGAACAGGGGCGGGGCATTGCAATGTTTTGGCGCCTGTGGTACACTATCCGGGAACCAAACGCCCGATGGGCGTGCAAAGGAGAGCGCTTATGCTGTATTTGATCCTTGCGGCCCTTCTGGTCGCCCTCGACCAGGCGGTGAAAATTTTGGTACGCGCCCACATTCCGCTGGGGGGCTCCCTTCCCGTTCTGCCCGGTGTGCTGGACCTGACCTATGTGCAGAACACCGGGGCGGCCTTTTCCCTGTTTACCGGGCATACCTGGCTTCTGACCATCATCTCCCTGGCGGTCTCCGTGGCGCTGGCGGCGGCGCTGGTAAAGGGCGTGCTGCGGCATCCCTTTGCCCGCTGCGCCCTGGCGGTGGTGCTGGCCGGTGCGGTGGGCAACCTGATCGACCGGGCCTTCCTGCGCTTCGTGACCGATATGTTCCGCACGCTGTTCCTGGATTTCCCCGTCTTCAATGTGGCGGATATCTGTGTGGTGCTGGGGGGCATCGCCCTGTGCGTGTACGTGATCTTTTTCTACGATAAGTACGAGAAACGGGAGAAGCAGGATGACGCCGCTCCATCTGACGGCTGACCGGGCCGGGGAGCGGGTGGACCAGTTCCTCGCCCGCACCCTGCCGGAGCTGACCCGCTCCGCCGCCCAGCGGCTGCTGGAGGAGGGCGCGGTCACCCGCGGCGGCGGGCGGGTAAAGAAGAATGACAAGACCGCCCCCGGCGACGTGTTTACCGTTGTCCTGCCCGACCCTGCCCCGATTGACGTGCTCCCCCAAAAGATCCCGCTGGATGTGATCTACGAGGACGGCGACGTGATCGTGGTCAACAAGCCCGTGGGGCTGGTGGTCCACCCTGCGCCGGGCCATCCGGACGGGACCCTGGTCAACGCGCTGCTGTATCACTGCGGAGCGTCCCTCTCGGGCATCAACGGGGCGCTGCGCCCCGGGATCGTGCACCGGATCGACCGGGACACTTCCGGTCTGATCATCGCGGCCAAAAACGATTTTGCCCACCTGGCGCTGGCCGAACAGCTGCAGGATCACTCCCTTTACCGGGAATACGAGGCCGTGTGTGTGGGCAATCTGAAGCAGGATGCCGGTACGGTCCGCGCACCCATCGCCCGGCACCCCACCGACCGGAAACGGATGGCGGTGGATGTGCTCCACGGCCGGGAGGCGGTGACCCACTGGACGGTGTTGGAGCGGTTGGGGGGCTATACCCATATCCAGTGCCGACTGGAGACCGGCCGCACCCATCAGATCCGGGTCCACATGGCGAAGCTGGGGCATCCCCTGCTGGGGGACACGGTATACGGGGCCAAAAAGCCCTACCCCGGCCTGGCGGGCCAGTGCCTGCACGCCCGCAGGCTCTCCTTCACCCACCCACGGACGGGACGGCGCATGACCCTGGAGTGCCCGCTCCCCCCTTATTTTGCGCAGGTATTGACAAAACTGCGGCAGTTGGTATAGAATTTGCAGTAACCGCAGGACAAATCGAATAGCAGGGGCGCTGGACGCATGTCCGGCTGAGATGGACGCCTATCGCGGCGCACGGTCCCTTGAACCTGATCCGGGTAATGCCGGCGTAGGAAGAGTATTCGGCACACATTGTCGTTTCTCCCGTACCGCATTGCGCTACACCCGGTTTGCGCTGCGGTACATCTTTTTGGGAGGAATCTGTTCTATGACAACCACAAGCAATCAGAAATCGCACCTGGGCGTGCGGATGCTCTGCGAAGGGGCGATCATGATCGCCCTGTCCCTCGTGCTGGGGCTGCTGAAGGTGTTCGAGCTGCCTCAGGGCGGCTCCGTCTCGCTGGAGATGCTGCCCCTGCTGCTGTTCTGCGTACGCTGGGGCATGGGCGGCGGCTTGATCGCCTGCTTTGCCTTTGGGATTCTCCAGGTGTTTATCCAGGGCGCGGTGAGCTGGGGCTGGCAGTCCATCCTGCTGGACTATGTGCTGGCCTTCGGCGTCATCGGCGTGGCCGGCCTGGGCAAGGGCAAGCCGGGCGGCATTTTCTGGGGCAGCATCCTGGGCGGCGCGGCCCGGTTCATCATCCACTACATCAGCGGTATTACCATTTATAAGATTGTGGCCCCGACGGAGATCTTCGGCACGGTGTTTGATAACCCCTCCCTCTACTCGCTGGTCTACAACGGCAGCTATGTGGGCATTGACATCGTTTTGTGCCTGGTGATTTTCGGTATCCTCTATGCACCGCTGAAAAAGTACTTTACGGGGGCCGATCTGAAGAAATAAGGTGTGACGCATTTGGGCAAGTTCAACGGTGTGCTTCTGGTCAGCGATTTTGACGACACGCTGTACGGCTCCGACCTGCGGGTGTCCGAGGAGAACCGGCGCGCGCTCGACTATTTTACCGGCGCGGGCGGGATCTTTACCGTAGCCACCGGGCGGGCCCACCCCACCTTTGCGCCCCACGCCGCCAGCGTACCCATCAACGCGCCGGTCGTCCTCTCCAACGGCGCCTGCCTGTACGACTTCCAAGACGACCGGGTGGTCCGTGAGACCTTCCTGCCCCGGCGGGCGGCCCGGGACCTGCAGGAGGTGGCCCGCCGCTTCCCGGAGATCGGCTTTGAGGCCTATCACCAGGACGAGATCTATGCCTATCAGCCCAACGAGGTCACCTTTCATCATCTGCGCCGGGCCCAGGCCGCCTATACCGAACGGCCCATCCTGGAGATGCCCCTGCCCTGGACCAAGGCCATCCTCCAGCAGCGCAATCCCCTGCTGCGGTCCGTTCAGCGCTACATCCTGGAACGTTGGGCAGAGCACTATGAGGCCATCTTCTCCAACGCCGTGCTGCTGGAGCTGACCGCCAAGGGCAGTACCAAGGGCGGCATGGTGCGCTGCCTGGCCCGGCTGCTGGGCATTGAGGAGCGGAACATTTACTGCGTGGGGGACAATCAGAACGACATCCCCATGCTGGCCGTCTCGGCCATTCCCTTCGCCCCGTCCAACTGCGCGCAGGAGGTGCGGGACTGGGGCGCGCGCATTCTGGGCTCCTGTGACGAAAGCTGCGTGGCCCAGATCGTCGCGATTCTGGATAAGCGATATTAAAACAGGGACAAGGACCGGGCCCGGCATTTGCCGGGCCCGGTCCTTGTCCC
>NZ_JALFGV010000049.1:0-9169 GCF_022777125.1 Lawsonibacter sp. | reverse complement strand
CTAGAGTCTGTTTTAAAACCTAGCCATTGTGTGAAAAACGACGATGTAATAGAATGGGAGCATGAAGAGACATGAAATAAGCGAAAAACAATGGAATAGGATCAAGGACAAGTTCCCGCCTGAGAGGAAGCCGCAAGGAGGGCGTCCAGGGAAAAGTAACCGGGAAATGCTTAACGCGATTCTATACTGGCTGAACACGGGGATTCCATGGCGGGATCTGCCGGAGCGGTTCGGCCCGTGGCAGAGCGTATACAGTCGGTTTCGGGCCTGGACAAAAGCCGGAGTATGGGAAAATATCCTCACAGTCCTGATTGAGCAGGATTTGGTGGACGAAACAACGCTGATGCTGGACAGCACTACAATCAAGGTTCACCAACACGCTAGTGGGGCTAAAAAGGGGGATATCACGAGGAAACCGGGCGGAGCAGGGGAGGCTTGACCACGAAGGTCCATGCGGTAACGGATGGACTTGGGAATCCATTGCGCTTTTTGCTCTCCAGTGGGAACCGTAATGATATCTGCGTGGCGCAGGCACTGTTGGAACCTTTTGATTTAAACGGCAAACTCATTCTGGCGGATAAAGGCTATGACAGCGATAAATTTGTACGCTGGTTGGAAGAACGGGGCGGAATCGTGGTGATTCCCAGCCGTATCATTGCCAAACACCCCAGGAAAACAGACTGGCACACGTACAAAGAGCGTCATCTGGTGGAAAACCTTTTCCTCAAGCTGAAAAACAACCGCCGTTTTGCCACCAGGTATGAGAAGAAAGCACTCTATTTTCACGCTGTTGTCTGTCTTGCCTGTATCCTCGTTTGGTTACTTTGATGGTTTTAAAACAGACTCTAGGGCAGTTCATGGGGAAAGGAAGTAGTAATCTATGAAATCCACCGGTATTGTGCGGAAGGTCGATGAACTTGGGCGCATCGTTCTTCCGATCGAACTGAGGCGCACCCTGGATATTGCGGAGAAGGACTCTCTTGAAATCTATGTGGACGGTACCTCCATCGTCTTGAAGAAGTACCAGCCCGCTTGCATTTTCTGTGACGACGCAAAGGGTGTCATCAATTTTAAGGGCAAGAACGTCTGCCCCAACTGCATCAAGGAACTTCAGGCGAAGTAAGCCCTTTTACCGGGACGCCGCGCCCCCTGCCCAGCCTGGGCAGGGGGCGTTTCCATGCCTTTCCACCTCGTTTACAAAACTTTAAATTATACTCATCGTAATATTTTTAGCTGTGAAATATATCCAAAACAGGAAGCCGCACCATAGGTGGGCATCCATAAGAAAGTATTGCGCCAAAATTGAAGAAGCGGCACGAAACCGTATGGAGCTGATCGTGCCGGATCTCGCGAAGCGAAACGGCGTGACCGAACAACTCAAAGCCGTTAATCAAATAGAATGGGTACGGCAGATGAACGCTTGCAAGGTACAGGCAGAAACGATTGTAAAGTTTGAGCTGATTTATGATTGATACCGAGGATGCCCGGACGAAAAATATTCGGGCGTTTCTTGTGCATATAATCGAATTTTTTACATCTTTCTGATATACTTTATTCAGCGAAAGAGCGAGATGAATTCTGGTTTGTGAGGATGAAAGTATGCTGAGACTGGAGAAAGTTAATGGGAAAAATGTGTGGGACATTCTTAAGTTGAGAGTAGCCAAAGAGCAAGAAAATTTTGTTGCGCATAATGATATAAGTATTATTGAAGCATATACAGCAATAACAGGAAATGGTTATGCCTTCCCTTTCGGAATATATGAGAACGATACGCCGATAGGTTTTTTGATGATTGGATTTGACACAGACGATTATTGGGACGATGCCCCACCAGTGGCCATAGGCAATTACAATCTCTGGCGATTGATGATAGATAGAAAGTATCAAAATAAAGGATATGGAAAGGAAGCACTTGGTCTAGCATTAGATTTCATAAAATCATTACCATGTGGTAAAGCAGAGTACTGTTGGCTATCATATGAACCAGAGAATGATATTGCCCGTTACCTGTACCGCTCATTTGGGTTTGTTGAGACAGGGGAAATGGACGGGGAGGAATTGATTGCTACGCTGAAGTTATAAACGTCAAATTCCAATTTGTTGAACTGTTGAAAAATCCCTTTAGGAACTAAAGAGCGCACTTCTATACTCTCCTATCGGGAGTATCGTGCGTTCTGCGGAGCTTCATTCTCTGTCAGCAGAAAGAAACTGCTTGACCGAGAATGTTGCGTTACTTCGTTCCGTCAAGGTGGCTACACCCCCTTGCGCCGCTAAAGCGGCTATCCCCTGTAGACTTGCCGTCCGCAAACGGGTTTGACAAACCGTTCGCCGCCAGCAAGTTTGAAGAATAGAAATAAAAATAATCCTCCGTATGATCTCAATCATACGGAGGATTAACTGCTTTATGAACACCCGCCTATTCCGCGCGGCTTCCTGTTTTGCTCTTTTGGATGCTGTACGCGGCTATGTTCCGATCGCACGCTCATAAAGTTCGTTCTTGGGCAGCCCCGTCTGCTGCGCCGCCTGCCGTACCGCGTCCCGCAGGGAAAGCCCGGAGGCGCGCAGGGCGCACACCAGGGCAACGCCCTGCTCCATGGGCACCTCAACCGCCCGGCAGGGCTGCGCCCCCTCCAGCACCAGCACGAATTCTCCCCGGGGCGGGTTGGTTTCGTAGAATTCCGCCGCCGCGCCCAGGGTGGTGCGGCGCACCTCCTCATGGAGCTTGGTCAGCTCCCGGCACAGGGTGAGGCGCCGCTCCGGCCCGAACTGCTCCAGCAGGTCGGCCAGGGTGGCACGGAGCTTATGGGGCGCCTCGTAGAAGATCATGGTGCGCTCCTCGTCCCGCAGGGCGGCCAGATGGGCGCGGCGGTTCTTTTTGTTCATGGCCAGAAACCCCTCAAAGGTAAAGCGTCCGGTGGGCAAACCGGACACTGCCAGGGCCGTGATGAGCGCGCAGGGACCCGGAAGGGCCACCACCTCCACCCCTGCCCGGGCGCAGAGAGCCACCAGCTCCTCTCCGGGATCGGATACCGCTGGGGTGCCCGCGTCGGTCACCAGAGCGCAGCTCTCCCCCGCCAGCAGCCGCTCCAGCACGGCCTGTCCCCCCGCCTGCGTATTGTGGCGGTAATAGGATACCATAGGCTTTTTGAGCCCCAGGTGGTTGAGCAGCTTCCGGCTCACCCGGGTATCCTCGGCGGCGATAAAGTCGGCCTGGGCCAGGGTCTCGGCGCAGCGGGGCGAAATATCCCCCAGGTTGCCGATGGGCGTTGGGACCAGATAAAGCGTTCCGGCCATAGGGCTCACCTCTCGTTCAAAATCAGCGTGGGCAGCACGGACAGGCCCGGCCTGCCCTGGCGCACCGCCTCCACCAGCACAGCGGCGGGCGGCTTGTCCCGGTCATGCTGGACCATCTGCAGGCGCTTTGGTTCCAGGCCGCTCTGCCCCAGGGCCTCCATCAACCCAGCCAGGCGCTCCGGCCGATGGACCAGGGCAAACCGCCCGCCGTTTTTCAGCAGGAAGGCCGCGGCGGCGCACACCTGCGTCAGGGTACAGCACAGCTCCATCCGGGCGCTGCCGCCGCTTTCTCCGCTGCCTGCGGGGAAGTAGGGCGGATTGGAGACCACCAGATCGAAGCGCCCCGCCGGAAACTGCTCCCGGACCCGGCGCAAATCGCCGGTCCGGATGACGCCGGACAGGCCGTTTTCCGCCAGATTGCGCCGGGCCAGCGCGGCGGCTTCCCCGTCCAGCTCCACGCCGGACAGGTCCAGGGAGCTCTCCCGCGCCAACAGCAGCAGGGGCAGCGCCCCCGCGCCGCAGCCCAGGTCGCACACCCGCCCGCCCCGCCGGAGGGTGGCGAAGCGCCCCAGCAGCAGGGTATCCTGCCCCAGCGGAAAGCCTCCCTGCCGGTACGTAAAGGGCCCCAGGCGCTCCATGCCGCTCACGTGCGCTCCATTCCTTCCAGCAGCCCCCGGACGATGCGCCCGGTCATACCCCAGATGGCCCGCCCCTGCCACAGATAGATGGGCACATCCATACGTCCCCGGTGCCAGCCGTAGCGCTTCTGCGCCCCCACCAGCGCATAGGGGAAGTCGTCGCCCACCTGGGGCACCAGTTCATAGGAATACACCCGGGGCGGGTGGTCCCGAAAAAAATCCACAGGCACCAGAAAGGTCTCCTTCACCTCCGCGGGGCTGGGACGCATGGCGTCTACGGCGGCTGGGTCCACCCGGCCCAGCAGGGGGTAGAGCACAAAGCTGCCCTGTCCCGTCTGGTAATCCAGGGGGGCGATCAGTTGCACCGCACTCCGGGGGATCCCCAGCTCCTCCTCCGTCTCCCGCAGGGCACAGCCGGCCGGCTCCTCCTCCGGCTCCATATGTCCTCCCGGGAAGCACACCTCCCCCGGCTGCCGCCCCAGAGTCTCGGCGCGCACCTCAAAGAGCAGACAGGCCTCTCCCGCCCGCTCCACCAGCGGCACCAGCACCGCGTATTCCTTCCGTACCCCCTGGGGACGCGGGGCATGTCCCCGCCAGCGTTCCTCAAACTCCCGAATGGTCATGGCTTCCCTCCCGGCCCGGCAAGCCGTCTGCGTCCGCGGCAGCGCCAGCGGCCGGTGCCCTCCGCATAGCCGCAGATCCGTGGATCGGCCGGCGCTGCATTCCGAAAGCGCGGCGGCCGGGGCGGCCCAAACACCCCCCGTCATTTCCACCGGCGCTTTTCCCGTTTTCCGGCACAGCGCCTTCCGGGGCTGCGCCGGGCCGGGTAAAATAACTTCCATATCTGTTTTCCCTCTTGGCCCTCAACCGTAATTTGTACACGGCTCCAGGGGAAGGGGCGGACGCCTTCGCCGCCGGGCGCTTAGGATTCCGGTACGGTAAAGTGAGACAGCGTGCCCCGCCGCGTCCACGCGACTGCCCGGCCTGCGGCGCGGCTTTTGGGCACGTCGATCAGCCGCTGGTTGCGGCTGCCCCGAAACAGCGCGTCATAGGACTTCTCCGCCAGCCAAAACGGCCCGTCTACCAGCACGTCGGTGGCCGCCAGCAGCTCCAGCCGGGCCGGGTCTCCTTCCGCCAGAAGCTTTTCATAAGTATAACCCGTATAGGTCCATACATTCAAGCCCTTTTCCCGGGCAATTCGGGCCAATGCGGCGCACTCCGCCGCCTGAAGAAAGGGTTCTCCCCCGGAAAGCGTCACCCCGTCGGTCAGGGGATTCGCCAGCATCCGTTCGGCCAGCTCCTCCAGGGAAGCCTCCCTCCCGCCCGCAGGGTCGTGGGTCTCCGGATTGTGGCAGCCGGGACAGCCGTGGGGGCAGCCCTGCGTAAAGACGGTAAAACGCAGGCCGGGCCCGTCCACGATGGAGTCGGATACCGTATTGGCAATGCGCATGCACTCACCTCCGCATTGGTTTGGGGCGGGCCCTTCGGCCCGCCCCCCGTTCTTTATACGCTGTGCTTGACCCGGTCGTGTTCCTCGGCCCGCTTGGCGTTGTTGAAGCGGTCCAGGGTGCCTACCAGATAACCGGTGATGCGCCGGATGCGCTCGAAGGGCACGCCGTCGGCCTCCGTGCGGCCGCAGCCGGGGCACTGATCCCCAATGATACCGGAAAATCCGCATACCGGGTCCCGGTCCACCGGGTGATTGACGCTTCCGTAACCGATGCCGTTTTCCTTCATGCAACGGATGACCTTCTCAAAGGCCTCCAGGTTTTCCGTGGGATCGCCGTCCATCTCGATATAGCTGATGTGCCCGGCGTTGGTAAGCGCGTGATAGGGCGCCTCGATCCGGATCTTATCGTAGGCGGAGATAGGGAAATACACCGGCACATGGAAGGAGTTGGTGTAATAGTCCCGGTCGGTGACGCCCGGGATCGTTCCGAAGCGGGCCTTGTCCAGTTTGACGAAGCGGCCGGAGAGGCCCTCCGCCGGGGTTGCCAGCAGGGAAAAGTTGAGCCCCCGCTTCGCGCTCTCTTCATCCATCCGGGAGCGCATATGGGAGATGATCTCCAAGCCCAATACCCGGGCCTTCTCGCTCTGGCCATGGTGCTCGCCGGTCAGGCTCTTAAGGGTCTCGGCCAGGCCGATGAAGCCCACGGACAGCGTGCCGTGCCTGAGCACCTGGCGCACCTCGTCGTCCCAGTCCAGCTGGTCGGAATCCAGCCAAACGCCCTGCCCCATGAGGAAGGGGTAGTTGCGCACGTGCTTGCGGCACTGGATCTCAAAACGCTCCAGCAGCTGAGCCACGCACAGGTCCAGCATCCGGTCCAGCCCCTCGAAGAACAGGGAAAGATCCCCCTTGGCCTTGATGGCCAGACGCGGCAGGTTGATGGTGGTGAAGCTCAGGTTGCCCCGGCCGTTGCAGATCTCCCGGCTGGGATCGTACACGTTGCCGATGACCCGGGTACGGCAGCCCATGTAGGCGATCTCCGTCTCCGGGCGGCCGGGCTTATAATACTGCAGGTTGAAGGGGGCGTCCAGGAAGGAGAAGTTTGGAAACAGGCGCCTGGCGGAGCAGCGGATGGCCAGCTGGAACAGGTCGTAGTTGGGCTCGCCGGGGTTGTAATTGACCCCTTCCTTCACCCGGAAGATCTGAATGGGGAAAATGGGGGTCTCCCCGCCGCCCAGCCCGGCCTCGGTGGCCAGCATGATGTTTTTCATCACCATGCGCCCCTCCGGGGAGGTATCCATGCCGTAATTGATGGAAGAGAAGGGGGTCTGGGCCCCGGCCCGGGAGTGCATGGTGTTCAGGTTGTGGATCAGGGCCTCCATGGCCTGATAGGTGGCCCGGTCGGTCTCCTTCACCGCCCGGTAGTGGGCAAACTCCTGGGCCTTTTGGATCTCCGCTTCCTCCCCGAACCGGGGCGCCAGCGCCAGACGCTCGGCCGCAAAATAGTCCCCGCAGCCCTCCAGCGTGGGCTGGAGGGCCTGCTTTTCCCCGATGCCCGCGATCACGCCCTTGAGTTCCCTCTCCGGATCCTCCAGCCCGGAGAGCAGCATCAGCGCCCGGGCCAAGTTCTGCCGGTAAAGGCGCACGAAGGTCTTTTTCACCCCGTCGGCCATGCCGTAATCGAAGTTGACCACGCTCTGTCCGCCGTGCTGGTCGTTCTGGTTGGACTGGATGGCGATGCAGCACAGGGCGGCATAGGAGGAGATGTCGTTGGGCTCCCGCAGGGTGCCGTGGCCGGTGGAAAAGCCGCCTTTGAACAGCTTCCGGATGTCGATCTGGCAGCAGGTGGTGGTCAGGGTAAGGAAGTCCAGGTCGTGGATATGGATGTCTCCCTCCCGGTGCGCCCGGGCATGATCCGGGTTGAGCACGAACATATCGTAGAACTGCTTGGCTCCTTCCGAGCCGAACTTGAGCATGCTGCCCATGGCGGTATCCCCGTCGATGTTGGCGTTCTCCCGCTTCAGGTCGGATTCCTTTGCGGCGGAGAACGTGATGTCCTCATAGGTCTTCATCAGGCGGGTGTTCATCTCCCGGGCCCGGCTGCGCTGGTCCCGATACAGGATGTAGGCTTTGGCGGTCTGTACGTAGCCGTTGTCCATCAGCACCCGCTCCACCAGATCCTGGATGTGCTCCACGTCGGGCTGCTGGCACCCCTCCACATCCAGGATGGAGAGCACCTCTTCCGCCAGGCGCTGGGCAGTCTCCTCCTGTCCCGGCTTGTAGGTGGCGTTGAAGGCCTTGGTGATGGCCTGGGCGATCTTTCCCTCATTAAAGTCGGCCAGCCGCCCGTCCCGCTTCCGGATCTTTGTCACTGTCATTTGCAAGCGCATCCTTTCTCCAAGCGTAAAAAACGCCCTTTTTCAGAGCGAAAAGTCCCTTTTGCGCAGCACTATATCTTGTGGTCTTTTTTCGATAAGCCGTTTTTATAATACCTTATCTTGCATGTTCCGTCAAGGCAGAAAACAAAAAGCACGTTCCAAAAACCGAACGTGCTTTTTGTTGGTTTCACCCATTTCGGCGTCTGTTCCAATCCCTGCGAAAGGACGAACGGGCGGCGTTTGCGCCGTTTTCAGACCGGGCGCTAAAGCAGGACCAATCCATACCGGACGCGCATCTCCTCCAGAAACGCCTCGTCCAGATCACCGGTCCCGTCCCAGAAGGCCCGGCCCTGGTAGAGCCGCAGCGCCTTCTCCAGCAGCTCCGGCACGTCGGAGAACAGGCACAGGGCGTCCTTGACCGCATACTGGTTCTCTGCAAAGATATCCAGGTCGTCCTCCTCCAGGATGGCGATCTTCAGCGCTCCCTGCGGGGCCTCCTCCTCCGCCTCCAGGATGTCCTCCATCAGGTCGCTGGTGCATGCGATCGTCTCCCCCACGTCCACATCGGGGGTAATGAAGCGCGCCTCCTTCTCGCTGGCGCAGGGGATCACGTCGGGGTCGTGCTCGACTGCGGGAAACGCTGCAAAATCGATCTCCGCCAGCGCCTCCCGCAAAGCGGCGATGTGTGCGGGCGTGGTGCCGCAGCAGCCGCCGAAGATGCGCACCCCCGCCGCTGCAAACGCGCGGGCATAGGCGGCAAATTCCTCCGGCGGACAGCGGTAGACGACGCCCCCATCCACCCTCTCGGGCAGGCCCGCGTTGGGCTTTGCGATCAGAGGCACTGCGGCGTATGGGGTCAGCCGGCGGATCTGCTCCAGCATCCCCCCCGGCCCGGAGGAGCAGTTGAGGCCGAAGGCGGCCGCCCCCATGCCCTGCAGGATGATCAAAGCCGCCAGCACATCGCTGCCCGAGAGGGTACGCCCGTTCTCATCGCAGGTGAAGGTGACCCACACCGGCTTGTCCGACACGCTTTTACAGGCCAGCACCGCCGCCCGCGCCTCCGGCACGGTCATAGTGGTCTCGATCAGGAACAGATCCACCCCGGCCGCCGCCAGAGCGCGGGCCTGCTGGGCATAGACGTCCACCAGCTCTTCAAAGCTGCTCGCTCCGAACGGCGCCAGCAGCAGGCCCGTCGGAGCCAGATCGCCCGCCACCAGGACGCGGCCGTCCGCGGCCGTCCGGGTCAGTTCCACCAGGCGGCGGTTGTACTCCTCTACCCGGTCCTGGGCGCCGTGCCGCGCCAGGCTCACCCGATTCGCCCCGAAGGTGGGGGCGATCAGCACTTGGCTGCCCGCCTCCACATAGGCCCGCTGGATCTCCAAAAGGGCCTGGGGGTGCTCCAGCACCCACTG
>NZ_JALFGV010000009.1:0-3336 GCF_022777125.1 Lawsonibacter sp. | reverse complement strand
GAAAGGGGTGAAATCATCATCCCCTCTGGCGCTGTCCACGCCGTCATTGATGGCGATAAAGCGGACGCCTTTCTTTGGGAAGGTAATTTCTGTAAATAGGCCCACTTGCAGATAATTCCGTCCCAGGCGTGAGAGGTCTTTCGTCACGACCGTCTTGACCGCGCCGCTCTCCACAGCGTCCATCATCTCGGTGAAGCCGGGCCGCTGGAAGTTGGCTCCGCTCCATCCGTCATCCACGAAAAACTGATAGGGCATCAGGCTATGCTCACGGGCGTAGCTTTCGAGGATGCGCTTTTGATTGGAAATCGAGTTGCTCTCGCCCTGCAATTCATCGTCGCGGCTGAGGCGGCAGTACAAGGCGGTGATGGGGGCTTGCATGGGTTGCTGTCTTAACATCGTTTCCTCCAATCCGACAGCCCCGGCCCCGCTATTCCGATGGCAACAGTATAGCACAGGCCGGGGCGGTTGTATAGTGCTTTTTACTTCCTTACAAGAAAAAGTTTTAAGCTGAGGATTATCGCGGAACTACCGGCAGGAGGTCACGGGCCGGGGCTGATCTGGCAGCGGCTTTCGGCCTCCAGGACTTTCGCCATTTTGTCGGCGGCGGTGTCGGTGGTGTCCTGCTTGAAGTAGCCGGAAACGGTGAGGACGGTGTTGCCCATGCGGATTTCAGTCACGCAGTCCGGGCGGCGGGTGGTGGTCTTGCTGGGGGTGTCGGTCATAGGCGGCTCCTTTCAAATTTTTGTTGTGGACATTTAGAGGGCCATTTTCGAGGCCCGGAATGGTAGTACACAGCTCCCCTATTGAGGACGGCCCAAAAGCCCCGTGATACCGGGCTTTTCAAGGGCCTAAACCGTTACATGGCGGCCCGGTGGCGGCGCACCCGCTCACGGGTCTTGCGGCGTTCTTCCTCCTTGGCGCACTCCGGGCAGTATTTGGCCCGGTTGGATTTTGGGATGTACCAGCCACCGCACAGGACGCACTTTTTTCTTTCCCGGCGGTGGAGCAGGGCGGCGCACAGGCTTTCGTCCAGAGGCAGCACAGCCGCCCGAAACCAGCGGCAGATCAGCGAATAGGAAATGCTCTGCGGGCAGACACATTCCTCCCCATCGTCCAGCAGAAGGCAGTTCCCGCCGTCATAGTTGCAGCAGTCATGCACCAATCGCCGGACGGCCCGGTACTGCGGATAGGTCAGCCGGACGGCGTTATCGGTCATGCTCGTCCCTCCGCTGGCTGGGCGCACCGTGAAGCACCTGGTCGATGTTCCGCTTGACGGTCAGCAGCTCGTCCGCCTCCCGCTTACGCTCCTGATACTCATTGTACCCGGCGTTCTTCTCGGACATCAGGGCCTCGATCTCCGCCGTCAGCTCCTTGACGGTGGGCAGCTTGGTGATGCCGTTGGCCTTGAAGAAACGAATGGTGGCCTCGGAGAGGAGAAGATCACCTTCATGCTCCTGCCGGTAGGCGGCGCGGGCCTTGGGCGTTTTCTGTGCGGCGAGGCCATCCCGGACTGCTTTGGTGTTCCGGTAGATGATGATCTGCCGCCGCAGCTCCTTTTTTTCTTTCAAGGCCAATTCCTTCGGCTTCAAGCTGGCGGCGCTGTCACGCACAGCGGCAAAGGCGGCGGACACGGCGGCGTCCAACTCCTCCGGCGAGGAAAAGCCATACTCGGTATAGACGTTGACCGAGTTTGCTATCTGCTTCAGGTTGAACACGGACGCCCATTGCTGGTAGCCGATGCCCTTGCCCTCGGCTTTCTTGGCCTCAATGTCCACCATGCGCTGGACGCCCTGGGGCTGGCGAAGCTGCTCCCGGATGCTGGGCTTGGCTCCCAGGCTGGGACGGGCGGCGTTGCGTTCCAGAGCGGCACCGACGGCGGCGCGGTCGAAATCGTCCCCCAGCTTCCGGGCGGTGATGGGCTTGGCCCGGTCGGGGGTGAGGTAGGACAACCGGCCCCGGCTCTCCTTGACGGTGATGCCCCGCTGTAACAGCCGCTGGGCAAAGTCCTCGAAGCTGACGGCCAGGTTGAGGACGGCCCGGATCTCCCGGCGCAGCTTCTCCTTGTCCGTTTCAAACTTGGTGGGCGGCTTACCCTGGGCGGCGGCTTCGGTGTCCAGAGCAAGCTGCCCTTTCTTCTGCGCCCAATACTCCCGTTCGGTGACACGGTTTTTGCTCCCGCCCAGCAAGTCGATTTGGTACAGCCCCGCCCCCTGGCACAGCTCCATGACCTCGGCCCGGAAGTGGCGCATGGCTGCGGCGGTGCAGCGGTGCTTGGCTCCGGCCTGGGTGTCGCTGGCTCTGTCCATGTACGGTTTGCGCTCCACCTCGGCCACCCGCAGGGAGTTGATAACGATATGGACATGGATGTTGCCGCTGTGGTTGTGACCGTCCGGGTGGGTGCAGACCAGGGCCTGGTGTCCGGGGAACTGCTCGGCACAGAACCGCTCCCCCAGCGCCTGGGCCTTGTCCATTGTCAGGCCGTGGTCGGGG
Organism: Lawsonibacter sp.; assembly: GCF_022777125.1. Taxonomy (NCBI): domain Bacteria; kingdom Bacillati; phylum Bacillota; class Clostridia; order Eubacteriales; family Oscillospiraceae; genus Lawsonibacter; species Lawsonibacter sp. Next base: position 846 of record NZ_JALFGV010000009.1, on the reverse strand, counting down.
CCGTCCCTGGGGTCAAAGGACAGGATGTAGTGATGGCTTTTCACGTCCTCCCTCTGCTGGTTTTTTCCATAGCGGAGATTGGCCCGCATACAGGCTACGGCGAAGTCCTCCTCGCCGCAATTCAAAGAAGAAATGCGGTAGTCCTGACGGGGGACAAGCCGCCCGTTCTCGTCCAGGATGGGCTTGCCGGTGAACTCGTCATGCTCAAAGGTGAGGTACTGCTCCGCCACGCCGTAGTCGGCATTTTTAGAGCTTAAATGTTTCAGTGTTGCCAATGGCTTCACCTACCTCTCGAAGCACCTGGAACTTGAGGGCAGCGAGGTCGGACAGCTCCGCCCGAACCTCGGCGGCGAGGGTGTTGTACGGTGCTCCGTACTCGTTCAGATACCGGGCAATCTGATTGAGGTTGCCGCCGATTTTCCCATACTCCCCGGTCAGCCTGCCCACGGCGGCAAGCAGCTCGTCATTGACGGGGGACACGATGATGATGGGCTTGACGGTCGCGCCGGTGATGGCCTGCCGGATAAATTCGGACTGGCTCATGCCGTAGGCGGTCAGGCGCTCCATGAAGTCGGCGTGTTCTTCTTCGGTCACACGGGTCTTGATGATGTGGGTGCGGTGGGGCGTGTTGTAGCGTTTGGACAATAAACTTTTACCTCCTGTTTTGAAATTCCCTTTAGGGTATAGTTCGCCCATTATACACCTTTCAAGTTTTCCATATTCAGTTGTCATGGGCGATGTGTTACGCGATGGAAAAGGGAACATCAGGCTTTGGAAAAACACAATGCACCCAGGTGGTCAAGACCATCTGGGTGCAGAGAATTTTACTGATATTCACTTTTTATA
>NZ_JALFGV010000140.1:0-21662 GCF_022777125.1 Lawsonibacter sp. | reverse complement strand
CCGGATTGATCCCGGCCCCCCGCGGCGGTCTTGCGGCCCATCGTTTGGGGCGGATCGGGAAGGGCGGCGGGAAGGGGCAGCCGATCCCGTTCAGATGTCCAGATCCAGCAGGTACGAGCTCAGGCCCTTGCCGTGCATATCCACGGACAGGGAGCGGGTCACGCCGCCGCCCAGGGCGGCGTACATGACGAAGTTGAGCGCGTGGATGTTGGGCAGCTCATAGCGGACCACTTCGCCCTTGACGATGCCCTTGAAGTGCTCCTTCACCCGCTCGGCGGTGACCTTCTCCTTGAGCATCTCATAATCCTTGCCGTCATAGGCGATCAGGGACACGTTGGAGATGTTGCCCTTGTCACCGGTACGGGAATGCGCGATATCCCAGAGTTTCATGATGCATCCTTCCTTTCTGTCCCGATCAGACTTCAAAAAGCTCGGCCTGCGGCTTCACATCGTAGCGGCTGACCAGGATGGAGGCCACGGAGACGATGTCGCGGGTCCGCTTCACAGCGCCGCAGCCGCCTGCGGGGCCGTTGGTATAGAGCGCCTCCACTTCGTTGCCGATCAGATCGGCGTCCGCTTTGGTCTTGGCCCGGCCGGCCACACGGACCCGCACCTCGGAGGGCGCTTCGTTATACTTGTAGTCCGGGTTCCAATACAGGCTGTTGCAGCCGATGAGGTCGAACTTCAGCTCGTCGAACTTACCGGCGGCCACCAGCTCCAGCCGCTCCTTGACGATCTCCAGGGCCAGCTTGGCACGCTCCACACAACCGGGGCCGCCGTAGCTGATCTCGCCGTCGCCGATGAAACAATCCTTATACCCGATGGAGCATTTGAAGGTCTCCGTCTTGGGTTTTCCGGTGGCGCCTTCCGCCTTCACCACGTCGGGAGCGGTCTGGGTGAACTTGACCTGCTTGAAGTTGGCCACCACGTCGGGGGTCAGGTAGACCTCGGGGTCGTGGATCTCGTAGCAGATCTGCTCGGCGCAGGTGTCGGGGGTGACCATGCCGCCCGCCCCGGGCACCTTGGTGACGAAGAAGGAGGCGTCCTCGGATACCTCGATGATGGGGAAGCCCAGATGGCCCACGCCGGGCACGTCCTTTTTGCCCGGCTCGGCGTAGTAGCCGCCGGTGACCTGCCCGCCGCACTCCAGCAGGTGGCCGATCATCGTGCCCTTGCCCAGCTTGTCCCAGTCCTCCAGGGACCAGCCGAATTCATGGATGATGGGCGCCAGGAAGATGGCCGGGTCGGACACACGGCCGGTGATGACCACGTCGGCGCCCATATTCAGCGCCTTCAGGATCCCCTCCACGCCCATGTAGGCGTTGGCGGAGACGATCTCGCCGGGCAGCTTGGACAGGGGCTCATGGGTCTCCCACACCTCGGCATCCCTGTATTTGTCGATGACGGGCAGCAGGTCGTCTCCGGTGACGCAGGCGATCTTCATCCCGGTCAGGCCGTGCCGGCGGGCGATCTCCACACACTTTCGGGCCGCCGCCTGGGGGTTGGCGGAGCCCATGTTGGTAATGACCTTCACCTTGTGCTCCCAGGCCAGGGGAAGCGCCTTCTCCATACGGTGCTCCAAAAGGCCGTTATAGCCCTTGGCGGGGTCTTTCAGCTTGGCCTGCTGGCCGATGGCGATGGTGCGCTCGGCCAGGCACTCGTAGCTGATATAGTCCAGATTGCCCTTCTCAATGAGCTCCAGAGAGGGCTCCAAACGGTCGCCGGCATAGCCGGCGCCGCTGCCGATGCGGATGGTTTTCATGGTAATTGCTCCTTCTTGTTGAAAGTCGCGGCAACAATGGACTGAGGTCTACGGTTAAAAGGAAATACTGTGTGCTTCGGCGGAGCCTTAGACTCGCCTCAGAATCTCCACCAAGCAGCGATAGCAACGGTCAAAGGAAGCTATATCCAGCTTTTCGTCTGGAGTGTGGGCCTGATAATGAGTGGCCACTAGCAGAATCATATCCAGCCAAGGCATATTGCGCAGGAAAAAGCCAATCTCATTACCATAGTGGGCACCAATGGGGCGGATATGCTCGCCATTCTGCTCGAACCATACTTGGTCAAACACATTGTAAAGGGGAGTCCCAGCCTCTACATTGTGGCCGTAGAAGTAGTTTTCTACATGATACTCCACGTCAAATAGTTGGGCCAACAGTCGGCTTTGCTCATCCATATCTAGCATCTTGGAGGTAATGGCGCTGGTGGGGCGGTAGAACCAGCCGATAGAGCTATCTGTGGTCTCAATGGTCTCTAGGCTGAAAGAAGAGATGGGCAGGCCGGGGAAGACCAGGCTGGTATCCACCAGGCCTGCGGGGAGCAGACGAAGCAGGGTGACCACCTTGTCTGTGACATCTTCCGGCATGGCGGGGGATGCATGGGCCTTCTCGCTGAGGGAGAGGGTCATGTTGGGGTCGCTCTCCTTGTGCTCAAACTTAACCTCTTCTAGCACCCGCTGTGCAACCTCCCGGGCCTTGTCCATGTGTTCAAGGGCCAAGGCTATGCGGGCGGTGCAGTCTACGGGAATGGTGGTCTGGCTGCCGCCGTTCAGACTGATGAGTCGGCAGGGCACCTCTTTGCGGATGTAATAGACAATACGTACCACCGTCTTAATGGCGTTGGCCAGTTGACGCTCCTGAAACTGGACGTGGGCTCCAGTTAGTCCGTGAACCTGGATGGCCAGCTCCGCTGCATCCTTCAGAACTTCCCGCTGGAAGCGCTTAGTGAAGCGGGCGTTGGCGGCACCGGCAGCAATGAGCAGGCTGGTACCCTCTAGGTTGCCATCCATGCTAACATACTTCCGGGCCTTCAGCTGGGAGCAATCAAATTTCTGAACGCCGTACAGACCGGGTTCCTCCGCCGTGGTAAAGACACACTCTAATTCCGGGTGCTTCAGGCTCTTGTCCTGCAAAATGGCCAGCATATAAGCCACGGCTACGCCATCATCGGAGCCGCAGGTGGTCTCCTCTGCCATCAGATAACCGTCGTCAGTGACCTTTAGTTTAATGCCTTCGTGCTCAAAGTCAAATGTGCTGTCCGGGCGCTTGTTCCAGATCATGTCCATGTGCCCTTGGAGCATAACTACCTCATGGGCCTCGTAGCCGGGTGTAGCGGGCTTACGTACTACAACATTGTTGGCACTATCCCGGGTATATTCCAGTCCCAAATTCTCGGCAAAGCTGCACACAAAATCGGCAATTTTTTCTTCCTTAAAGCTACCCCGAGGAATAGCGGAAATATCTTCAAACAGCTTGGCATAGGGCTTGTCAGTATGATCGAGCACATATTTCATGGGTGTTTCGGTCCTTTCTTCTCAGATAAGCAGTTTTAGGTGGATAACAGAGACGAGTTAGGTCTTCTGGATGGTGTTTCCTGCAGTGAGCTTACATACCACAAAACCTACCAGAGAAGAAACCGGCAGAATGATATAGACAGGGTGCCAGGAGACGCTCATACCAGTGAGAACCCAGACAATACCCACCAGAATGCCAGAAACGATGCTCCAGCCTGCGGCCCTCGCATTCATTTTCTTCCAGAACATTCCGGCTACTAAGGCAAAGAACATGGGACCGGTAACGCAGGCTATGAGTACCGTGACCAGCTCATTGAGGAAAGACTGTTGGATCATAAAGGTTGGGATAATGGTGATAAATCCGTATGCAAAAGCGATGAGCCGGGTATAGGTCAGCTGGGTGCGTTCGGAGACCTGCCTCTTCTCATAAACAGGCAACAGTAGCTGACGTATGATGGTGCAGATGGCCAGCAGCTGTCCGGCCAGGGTACAGATAACAATCAGGGCAATGGACGCAAAAATAAGTGCGGTGAGCCAGTTTGGGCAGTAAGTGTTAATAACGGTGGCGAAAGCTAGAGAACTGCTGCCGCCCACGTCCAGGTTCATGGCGATACACACCATACCCAGCAGAGCGCAGATGAAACCGCATGGAAGGTTGAGTACGGCACCAAAAAAGATACCCTTTCTGGCGGAAGCGTCATCCTTAGCGATGAGGGAAGGCTGAATGGCGGCCTGCATGGTGAGGAAGGCCACAAAACAGGTCAGAAACCAGCTAAACCAGGTCTTGGGGGGCATGGTAAAGAGGTTGAAGTAGCTTGCGTCCAGGGTGTTGGTCAGTGTGGCAAAGCCGCCGGTCTGGTTCATTACCAGCACCAAGCCGATGGCCATGGCGACATACATCAGGATACAACCCACCTTGCTGACGTAGTTAGCACCGTTGACACCAGAGACCACAGTATAAGAAATGGCCAACACCAGGCCGATGATGCAGGCCCAGGTCAGGTCCAGAGCAGGAATAATGGTGCGGAATACAGTGGTAACGGTGAAAAGCTGAATGGGAATGTAGATAAAACCCATAATCAGATAGGAATAGGAGTAGAGGTTGCTAATGCCGGAGGAATAGCGGTTCTTCATGAAGTTGGAAATGGTGTCTTCTGTAATGTATTTACGCAGGTGGGTAATGAAGAACATAGACAGAATCATGGCTACAGTGCCGGCAATGCCATACCATGCACCGCCGATACCCAGGGTATACCCATTCTGGGCCGCACCAATAGTAGAAGTCCCGCCAATTTGAAATGTAACCAGCAGGATACCTACAGTTACCCAGTTCAGATTCTTACCGCCGTTTGCCCATTGGGCGGCACTTTTTACCTTTCTGCCTGCCAAAATACCGATGAGACATATTACTACGATCAGGATGAACATTAACGCTGCTTTCATGGTCTACCTCCCCAAAATTATGTGTTGTGGCGGTGGCCCGCTGTTTAGCCACACGTTGCATACCCTCTCGCTTTGTATAACAACCGTGTTTGCGTACAGCGGGAATTTGTGTACACACCCGAAACAGAAGCAAGCGGCATGCCAAAATAGGCAGCATAAACAAAAGCTGTAAAAGCTAGAAATCCCAATGGATACACGGGTGGAGGAAATATCCGGGTTCAAAACGAATTCTAAATTTTCAGAACAAGATATGCAAATCGGGGAGTAGAAAAGGCAAGAAAGCTGACACTGTAAGGATTCTTAAAAAATAGAACAAAATTCTAATTCTTTAGAAACAAACGTTTATGAAGCATTAAATTTTTAGAAAACAGATAGTTTGTTGTAGAGGGTAGCCAGAGAAATACCGAGTTCCTTGGCGGTTTTTTTCTTACCCTCCAGCGAGGACCCGTTGTGTTCCAGCAGGGCCAGAATGGTTCGCTTCTCAAAGTCGTGGGTCCGCTGGGCCAGCGTGCGCGGCACGCCGTCCTCCCGGCGCCCCAGGTCGCCGGGCAGCGTGTCGGCGCTGATCAGCCCCGAGGGGGTAAGATAAGCGGAAAACTCCAGAACATTGCGCAGTTCCCGCACGTTGCCCGGCCAGTCGTGCTCCCGCAGGCGCTCCGCGGCGTCCACCGACAGATGAAAATTCCTGCGCAGTTTGTGGGACAGCTCGTCCAGAATGGCCTGGGCCAGGACAGGGACATCGCCCGGACGCTCCCGCAGGGGCGGGATCCGGATGGGAAAGGTGTTCAAACGGTAGTACAGGTCTTTGCGGAATTTGCCGCTGCGGACGTATTCCGGCAGGTCGGCATTGCAGGCTGCGATGACCCGCACGTCCACCTCCGTCTCCTTTACCGCCCCGACCGGACGCACCCGATGCTCCTGGAGGGCCCGCAGCAGCTTGGCCTGGAGGCTGATGTCCATTTCAGACACCTCGTCCAGGAACAGGGTGCCGCCGTCGGCGGCCTCGAACAGGCCCACCTTGCCGCCCTTCCGCGCCCCGGTAAAGGCCCCCTCCGCATAGCCGAACAGCTCGGAGTCCAGCAGCTGCGCGTTGAAGTTGGAGCAGTTGATCGCCACGAAGACCCCCTCCTGCCGGGGGCTGGCATTGTGAATGGCCTGCGCATAGAGTTCCTTGCCGGTGCCGCTTTCCGAGGCCAGCAGCACGGTGGCGTCGGTGGCGGCGATCTTCTGCGCCAGCTCCTTGGCCTGCACGGCGGCGGGACTCACGGCCACGATATCGTCAAACGTATAACGGGCTCCGTTGGCGCGGTTGATGCTGCGCAGCACCTGACGGCTGCGGGCTTCCATCGCCTCCAGCTCCTCCCGGGCCTGATAGGCGTCCTCCAAAAAGGTCACGACCGAGAGCCCGCCTACCAGCAGGCCATTCTGATAAATCGGGTACATGTTGACAAAATAGAAATCCTCGATCTCCTTGCGGGTAATGTGAAGAATGGGCTTTCCCGCCTCCAGCACCTCCGGCAGACGGGCGCCCGGCCGCAGGTCCCGCAGGCGGTAGCCCTCGATCTCCCCGATATCGCCCCCGGCCTCTTTGTTCAGAAACGAGCGGTAGGCCCGGTTGCCGAAGACGATCTTTCCTTCGATGTCGATGATGGTAACGCCTTCGCTCATGGCGTCAAACGCGGCCCGCGCCGCGGCATTGAGTTGCATCGTCCCATCTCCTTCCCGTAGGGGTATTGTATCCTCGCGCGGTCCAAAACGCAATACCATCCGCGCTTTGGGTCCGGTCTTCCGGCGCTGCGGCATTGTCTTTTGCCGCTAAAAGTGCTATCCTATTTTTAAAATCTGCAGGTGCAGGCGTATTCGTCCGGCCCTTCGGTCAAATTCCTGCCGCGCTGCGGCTAGGCCCCGCGCGCAGGCGTCGATCCCACAGACTGCGTGAAAACGCCCTGGAGACGCCTTCGAAGTTCATCAGGAAATGGGTGTATCAATTCCGTGACCACTCCTGCAACAAAAACGCGCGTATCCATGCGCAGGAAATACCTGTTCCGCCTGACCTTCCGCATCGCCGCGGCTCTGGCCGCACTGCTGCTGCGGCTGCTGCGGCCGGAGGTCTTTGCCGTTCTGGACGGGGCGGCCTTTTTCCGCGGTTTTTCCGTGCTCCACCTGTTCTGGCTGGTCTGGGCGGGCGACATGGTCCTCCAGCTGCTCCCCCTGCGCCGGCATATGGCGCTCGGTTCCCAGAAGCAGTTCTCCCGCTGCCGTATCCCGACCGGGCGCGCTCCGGACCGGGCGGCCCTGCGCACGTTCGTCCGCCAGAGCGACCAGACCGCCGGAGCGGTCTTTCTGCTGTGGCTGCTCCTCACTCTGGCGGTCGGTCTGCTCTACCGTACGCGGGTGCTGGGAAAGGCAGAGCTTTTTCTGCTCTGTGTATGCTTTTATGTATGCGACCTGATCTGTGTGCTCTTCTTCTGCCCTTTCCGGATCTTCTTTCTGAAAAACCGCTGCTGCGCTACCTGCCGCATCTTCAATTGGGACCACCTGATGATGTTCAGTCCCTTCGTCTTCGCGGCGGGCTTTTTCACCCTGAGCCTCTTTTTTCTGGCCCTGCTGGTGTTTGTGGTCTGGGAAGCGGCGTTTCATCTCCATCCGGAGCGCTTTTGGGAGCAGACCAACGCCGCCCTGGGCTGTGCGGCATGTACCGACCGCCTATGCGGCCGCGCCCTGTAACGCATGCGCCCGCCCCGCTCCAAACCGGTGGCCGCAACGCCCCGTTCCCCGGCCGGAACAGGTCTTGCGCCCTTTTCCGGCCAGCCAAAACGCCCCGCGCGTCAGTGACGCGCGGGGCGTTTTGGCTGGCCGGTCCGGCTGCGTTTCAGTGGTTGAGCAGGCGCACCCGCAGCACGCCGTCAATGGCGCGGATCTCATTGGCGACGCTGTCGCTGACCCGGCTGCCCACATCCACCACAGTGTAGGCGTAGTCCTTCTTGGACTTGTTGGTCATATTCTCCACGTTGACCCCATCCTTGGACAGCACGCCGGTGATCTGGGCGATGATGCCCGGGGTGTTGCGGTGGATGACGCACAGGCGGGAGATGCCGCTCCACTCCTGCACCAGGGTGGGCAGGTTGACGGAGTTTTTGATGTTGCCGTTCTCCAGGTAATCCCGCATCTGCTGGGCAGCCATGACGGCGCAGTTCTCCTCGCTCTCGGGGGTGGAGGCGCCCAGATGGGGGATGGGGATGACGTTTTTGCCCTGGAGGATCTTGTTGTTGGGAAAGTCGGTGACATAGGCCGCCACCTTGCCGCACTCCAGCGCGGCCAGCATGTCGTCGTCGTTGACCAGTCCGCCCCGGGCCAGGTTGATGATGCGCACGTTGCCCTTCATCATATGGATGGAATCCTCGTTGATCATCCCGCGGGTCTCGGAGGTCTGCGGAACATGGATGGTGATGTAGTCACAGTTTTTATAAATGGTCTCCAGATCCATGGCCCGGTGCACCAGGCGGGACAGAGAGAGCGCCGCGTCTACGGACAGGAAGGGATCGTAGCCGAAGACGGTCATGCCCAGCTTGGTGGCGATATTGGCCACCTGCACGCCGATGGCGCCCAGGCCGATGACGCCCAGCATCTTGCCGGAGAGTTCCGGGCCCACGAACTGGCTCTTGCCCTTCTCCACCACTTTCTCCACGTCTGCTCCGGCGCCGGCCTGCTCCCGCACCCAGGCGGAGCCGCCCACCACGTTGCGGGAGGACAGCAGCAGAGCGCACACGGCCAGTTCCTTGACGGCGTTGGCGTTGGCGCCGGGGGTGTTGAAGACCACGACGCCCGCCTCGGAGCAGCGGTCGATGGGGATATTATTGGTGCCCGCCCCCGCCCGGGCGATGCAGCGCAGGGCGTCGGGGAAGGGATACTCGTGCATGTCGGCGGAACGGACGAGGATGCCGTCCTCATTCTCCACATCTCCGCTGACGGAGAAGCGGGTTTGATCCAGCACGGACAGCCCGGCCGGGGAAATCTTATTCAGCGTCTTGATCCGGAACATCGTTGTCCCTCCTCCTTCAATTGTTTTGATCGAACGCGCGGATAAAATCGCACAGCTTCTCCACGCCCTCGGTGGGCATGGCGTTGTAAATGGAAGCGCGCATCCCGCCCACGCTGCGGTGGCCCTTCAGGTTGGTAAAGCCGGCCTCCACGCTCTGCTTGACGAACTGGGCATCCAGCTCGTCGCTGCCGGTGCGGAAGACCACGTTCATATCGGACCGGGAGCCGGGCTCCACCGCGCAGGTGAACCGGCGGGACGAATCGATCACGTCGTAGAGCATCTGGGCCTTGGAGTGCTTGATGGCCTCCATGCCGGGAATGCCGCCCTTCTCCTCCAGCCAGTCCAGCACCAGGCCCAGGATGTAGATGCACCAGCAGGGCGGTGTATTGTACATGGAGTCCTTGTCAATCATGGTCTTGTAATTCATCATCAGCGGGGTATAGGGCAGTTCCTGCCCGGCCAGATCCTCCCGGATGACCACCACGGTCAGACCCGCGGGGGCCATGTTCTTCTGTGCGCCGGCGAAGAGGATGCCGTACTTGCTCACGTCCACCGGACGGGAGAGGATGTCCGAGGACATATCGCACACGATGGGCACGTTGCCGGTCTCGGGCACGTACTGCCACTCGGTGCCGTAGATGGTGTTGTTGGCGCAGTAATAGAAATAGGACGCCTCAGGGTCCAGCTCCAGCTGCTCCTGCGCGGGGATATAGGTGTGGTTCCGGTCCTCGGAGGAGGCGGCCAGATGGATCTGGCCGAACTTCTTGGCCTCCTTGTAGGCGATATTGGAGAAGTTGCCCGTGACGGCGTAATCGGCCTTGCCGGTCCTGCCGATCAGGTTCAGGGGCGCCATAGAGAACTGGGCGGAAGCGCCGCCCTGCAGGAAGAGGACCTTATAGCCCTCAGGCACGCCCAGCATCTTGCGGAACTTGGCCTGGGTATCGTCAAAGATCTTCTGAAACACCTTAGATCGATGGCTCATCTCCATGACGGACATGCCGGAGCCCTGGTAATTCGTGATTTCAGAACCGGCTCTCTCAAGCACCTCCAGCGGCAGCATGGACGGGCCTGCGGAGAAATTGTACACGCGCTCGTTTCCCATGATAGATGGCCTCCTCGATTTCCTTCCAAATTTCAGGCGCGGCGGGCGGGATTCCACCGCTTTACCTTGATAAAGTTGATTATATCGGATTGCCGTGTGCCATGTCAATGCTGGGAATATCCAAAACTGTGCCGTTCACCAGGAAAAGTTTGTGAATATTTGAACGAAGCCTTGGCATATCCCCTGAATCTGTGGTACAATGTCGGCGTATATAGAAGCTTGATTTATCATGAGGGGGACAAAGCCTATGCGGCTTGCCGAGATCAAAGGGATCCTGAACGCCACGGTATTGTGGGGTGAGGACAAGCTGGACCGGGAGGTCTTTTCCGCCTGCGGCAGCGATTTTATGAGCGACGTGCTTGCGTTTGTCAAAAACCAGGCGCTGCTGCTCACGGGCCTGGTCAATCCGCAGGTGATCCGCACCGCGGATATGGTGGAGATGAAGTGCGTGGTCTTCGTCCGCGGAAAGATGCCCGGTATGGACATCCTGCACCTGGCGGAAGAGCGGGATATCGTTGTGATGACCTGTCCCAAGCGTATGTACGAGGCCTGCGGCCTGTTATATTCCAAAGGATTGCGAGGAAACTGCGATGGAGACAATTAAGCTGGTCTACCCTGTGGAGGGCGGCGACATGATCGAGGCCGGCGAGGCCTCCAGCAAGATGAAGCTCACCCTGAAGAAGCTGGGCCTGCCCCAGGATGTGATCCGCCGCGCCTCGATCTGCATGTACGAGGGCGAGATCAACATGGTCATCCACGCCGACGGCGGCGAGGCGGAGGTCGAGGTGGACATGGACCGCATCGTCCTGCGTATGACCGACACCGGTCCCGGTATCCCCGATGTGGAGCAGGCCATGCAGGAGGGCTACTCCACCGCAGGCCCCACCGCCCGGGAGCTGGGCTTTGGCGCGGGCATGGGCCTGCCCAACATGAAGCGTTATTCCGATGAGATGACCATTGAAACCGAGGTAGGCAAGGGCACTGTGGTCACCGTCGTGATCAAAATTCCCCAGTGAGGAATCATCCAGCCAAAGGAGGTGAGAGGGCCCCATGAGCATGAGGCATTCCGTAGTCCTGGATGACAGGCGCTGCCGGGGCTGCACCTCCTGCATCAAGTGCTGCCCCACGGAGGCGATCCGTGTGCGCGGGCGCAAGGCCACCATTCTGCCCGACCGCTGCATCGACTGCGGCAATTGTATCCGCGTGTGTCCCCACAAGGCCATCAAGTCCGTGGGCGACGCTCTGGAGCGGCTGAAGGAGTTTTCTTACTGCGTGGCGCTGCCCGAGCCCGCGCTTTACACACAGTTCCAGCACCTGGACGATGTGGACATCGTTCTGAACGGCCTTTTGAAGATCGGCTTTCACAAGGTCTGGGAGGTGGCCCGTGCGGCCGAGCTGATCTCGGCCTTTGAGCATGAATGCGTCCTGCGCCGGGGGCGTCCGGCGGTAACGCCCCAAATCTCCTCCTCCTGCCCCACCGTGATGCGGCTGATCCGCATGCGCTTCCCAAAGCTCATCGACCATGTGGCCTGCACCATCCTGCCGATGGAACTGGCCGCTATCCTGGCCCGGCGGGAGGCGGAGGCCGAGACCGGCCTTGCGCCGGAGCAGATCGGCGTATTCGCCATCGTGCCCTGTTCGTCCAAGGTTACCGCCGCCCGGGTCTCCCAGGGACTGCGGGAACCGGTGCTGGACGGAGCCTTCGCCGTCCGGGACGTATACCTGCGCCTGCTGACCCCCATGCGGGAGCTGGAACGGGTGGAGCCCCACTCCACTGCGGGCGCCCTGGGCCTGAGCTGGGCGGCCTGCGGCGGAGAGAGCGCGGCCCGCGCCAGCGAGGGCTGCGTGGCGGTGGACGGGATCGAAAACGTCATCCGCATGCTGGAGGAGATCGAAGACGGCCGCCTGCCCGAGGCGGATTTCCTGGAGCTTTCCGCCTGTACGCAAGGCTGTGTGGGCGGCTGCTTCAATGTGGAAAATCCTTACGCTGCAAAAATGCGCCTGCGCGGCTTGATGAAGGGCCTGCCGGAAACGCGCAGCAGCTTCACCCTCCAGGGGCCGGCGCAGGAGATCGTGCGGCGGGACAAGCAGCTGCAATACCTGCCCGCCTTCCTGCTAGACGAGGATCGGGAGGCGGCCATGGCCAAGCAGCTGCGCATCCAGGCGCTGGAATCCCACCTACCCGGCCTCCACTGCGGCTCCTGCGGGGCCCCTTCCTGCCATGCCTTTGCGGAGGATGTGGTGCTGGGCCGTGCCTCTGAGGACGACTGCATCTTCAAAGTACGGGCCCGGATGCGGGATATGGCCGGAGAAGGCGGGGCAGATGAGTACCTGCCCGCTCCCTTCCGCCGCCAGCAGCCCTTGCATCACGACTGAACACGGCCGCCGCAAGAAGCATGGGTCTTGCGGCGGCCGTGTTTTCGTTTTTCCGGACGGGGGCTTCCGGCCATGATGCTGCGCGGGCGGCGCCGGCAGGCCGCTACCGCCCTCCTTTTCCTTTCCGGCGCAGCGCAAACAGGTCTCCCAGCACCGGTACGCGGGAAACGAGCTCATACAGCCCCAGGCAGATGGCCAGGGTGAGCCCCAGGCAGAGCAGATAGTTCCAACCGGCGGGCAGATTCAGCCAGCTGGTCACCCCCCAGGTACACACCGTCAGGACCAGATAGTGGAACTGATAGAGGGCGAACCCCCGGGCGCTTATGTATCGGGTCAGGCGGTTCTCCCGATCCCCCCAGGCCCGCGCGCAGCCCACGGCGGCCAGTGTCATGCACCAGCCAAACAGGGTGGTAACCGGGTCTTCCACAAAGGCAGCGTCGGCAAAGCTTTTGCCGAACCACCGCGCCAGCACCCAGACCAGCAGCGCCCCGGACGCCCCCAGCAGGGGCAGATGAAATCGCTGGAGCCGCTGCGTCACCTCGTCGTGTGCGAAGAGGAAGTACCCCGCCAAAAACAGTACGAAGTAGAGCAGATAGCGGTTGGTGGCGTTCAGCACCTGGGAACCGGCCCAGAACAGGAGCCAAAGGCCCAGCAGTACGGGCATGCCCGCCCGGCCGCACAGATCGTAGAACCGGCCGCTCCGGTCCAGCCTGCGCAAGGGCAGCAGCAGCAGGGTGACGAGAAACAGCGCCAGCAGGAACCACTGCGGCCCCATGCCCATGAGGGCCAGAAAGAACAGCGCAATGGCGGGCGAGGGGAAATAGGCGATCATCTCGCCCACCGAGCCTCCCTTGACGGCGAAGGCGAAGCTGACCAGCGGTATCCCCAGCAGGACCACCCCCGCCGCAAAGGGGATCAGCAGTTTGCGCACCCGCGCCGCCAGAAACCGCCCCGTGCTCTGCTCTTCCAGGGCATACCGGGCGCTGATCCCGGCCAGCAGAAACATACAGGGCATAAACCACGGATAACAGAAGTAGGCGATGGCGTCCAGAGCGGGAATGCCGGGGGCGTTCACATTCATCGGCACCCCCGCGCTGTTGAAAAAGCAAACCAGGTGATGGAGCACCACCAGCAGAATGATGACCCAGCGCAGGTTATCCAGCCAAATCCGCCTCACGCTTCCTCGCCGCCCTTCCGCCGGAAGGCGCGCTCCAGCGCCTCCACATTGGCCAGGAACACCTTGGGGTCCACCAGGGCCAGGCCCCGGTTCTCCCTTCCCTCATCTCCAAGCAGCATCAGCTGATCCCCCGGCCGGATGCCAAAGATCTCCCGGGCGCGCTTGGGGATGACGATCTGTCCCCGCTCCCCCACGGTCACCAGGCCAAACATGTGCTTTCCCTTGGGCGGCACTCCAACGCCGGTCTTCGCGCGGTCGTGGCGCACCAGGTCGTCCAGGGTCACATGGTACAGCTCCGCCAGGGCGGCGCAGTTGTTCAGATCGGGAGCGCGTTCCCCGCTCTCCCACTTGGCCACCGCCTGACGGGTCACGCCGATGCGCTCGGCCACCTGTTCCAGCGTGAGTTTGTTCCAGCTTCTCAGATCCCGCAGATTGGAAGCAAGCGTCTCATTCCTATCATTCATACTTTTCACACCTCTTTTTCACAGTATACCCTTGCGGCGCAGCGAGTGCAACCAACCGCCGCTTACGTTTTCCGTTCGATTCTGTTGACAAACAAGGAGGCGTCCCCATGACGGTACAGACATTGAAAGAAATGCTTTCCCTGACGGAATTCCATCTGGCCGAGCCGGAGCGGGAGGTGTCCGGCGGCTACGCCGGCGACCTGCTCTCCTGGGTCATGGGCCGGGCAGAGGCGGGTTCGGCCTGGCTGACCATCATGTCCAATCAAAACGTGGCCGCCGTAGCCCTGATGGCCGACGCGGCCTGTGTGGTGCTCACCGAAGGCGTCCAACCCGATCCGGACCTGCTCCGCCGCGCCCGGGAAAAGGGCGTCAACCTGCTGGGCACCGCCCTGCCCACCTATGCCGCCGCCTGCGCCCTGGGCCGGTCGCTTGGACTTTAGCGGGCCACGCCCGTCTGTGATTCGGGAGGTGTCCGCCCTTGAAACTCTACTATGACCTGCATCTGCACTCCTGCCTTTCGCCCTGCGGGAGCGACGACATGACCCCCGCCGACCTGGCCGCCATGTGCGCCCTGGCCGGCCTGGACGTGGTCGCCCTCACCGACCACAACACCGCCGGTAACTGCGCCGCCTTCTGCCGGGCGGCGCAGCGCAACGGCCTGCTGGCACTGGCGGGCATGGAGCTGTGTACCCGGGAAGAAATCCATATGATCTGCCTCTTCCCCACGGTCCAAGCGGCCGAGGGATTCTCCCGGCAGGTGGCCCGCCGCCTGCCCCCGCTGAAAAACAGGCCGGAGCTCTTCGGCCATCAGTACTATATGGATGAATGGGACCTGGTATTGGGGGAGGAGCGCGCCATGCTCCTCGCCGCCGCCGACATCGGCGTGGGCGAGGCGGGGGCGCTGGCGGCCCGCTTCGGCGGCGTGGCTTATCCCGCCCACATTGACCGCGCCAGCTTCTCGCTTCTTTCGGTGCTGGGTCTGTGGGAGCCGTCCCTCGGTTTTTCTCTGGCGGAGGTATCCCCCCGCTGCTCCCCGGAATTCCGGCAGCGGAGCGACTTGACCGGCGTCCGCCTCATCACTTCCTCCGACGCGCACAGTCTGGACCAGGTATGGACGGCGGAGCATGCCATGGACCTGCCTGAGGCGACGACCCACGCCGTTTTGGAATATCTTCGGGGCGATCTGCCATTTTAGTCTTTACAAGCTACTTACTTTATGGTAAGCTTCTAATAATCGTTAATCGTTTAACAATAACAGAATTGCAGACCACATTTTAAACTCATCATTTCAGAAGGGAAGGGACACATTCATGCCAAACTGCAAAACCGTGGTCCCCTATCGGGGCACGCCCGAGCAGGAGGAACGGCTGCGGCAGGTCATCGCGTCGCACAAGGGGCAGCCCGGAGCGACCATGCCGGTCCTCCAGGCCGCGCAGGAGATCTTCGGATACCTGCCGGAGGAGGTCCAGGTCATGGTGGCGGAGGGGCTGGATATTCCCCTGTCGGAGGTATACGGCGTGGCCTCGTTTTACGCGCAGTTCACGCTGAACCCCAAGGGAAAGTATCAGATCTCCATCTGTCTGGGCACCGCCTGCTATGTCAAGGGCGCCGCCGCCATTCTCAGCGCCGTGGAGCAGAAGCTGGGCATCGCCCCCGGCGCGATCACCGCCGACGGCAAGTTTTCGCTGGATTCCTGCCGCTGTGTGGGCGCCTGCGGCCTGGCCCCCGTCATGATGATCAACAACGACGTCTACGGCCGCCTTACCCCGGACCAGGTGGGGCCGATCCTCGATATGTACAAATGAAAGACCTTTCCCTCCACATCCTGGATATCGCCCAGAACTCCATTACCGCCGGGGCCAGACATCTGGACCTTACGCTCACGGAGGAGGCGGGACAGATCGCCTTCACGGTGACGGATGACGGCTGCGGCATGTCGCGCGCACTGCTGGAGCAGGTCAGCGACCCCTTCACCACCACCCGTACGACCCGGAAGATGGGCCTGGGCATCCCCCTGCTGCGCATGGCGGCGGAGCAGACCGGCGGCAGCGTGGAAATCACGAGTACGGAAGGGGCCGGCACCACGCTGCGGGCCGTGTTCAACGCGGCGCATATCGACTGCCCTCCACCGGGCGACATGGGAGATACCCTCTCCCTGCTCATCCAGGGCGCGCCCGCGCTGGAGATCGTCTACACCCGCGCAGCGCACGGCCGCCGCTTTCGCCTGGACACCGCCGAGCTGCGGGAGCAGCTGGGGCCCCAGGTCTCCCTGGCACAGCCGGAGGTGGCCCTCTGGGTTCGGGATTATATCCGGGAGCAGGAGGCCGCGCTGCACTCCCCCGAGCCGCGAACCGCAAGCGGCGATCGACCGTAGAAGGAAATGAAATAAGGAGAGAACTGTATGAAGAGCCTTGCAGATTTGCAGGCCATCCGCGAGAAGATGCAGCGTCAGATGGACCTGCGGGACGCGGACGGCGACCAGATCCGCGTGGTGGTAGGCATGGCCACCTGCGGCATCGCGGCGGGCGCGCGGCCCGTTTTGACCGCCTTTTTGGAAGAGATCGAAAAACGCGACCTGAAAAACATCACCGTGGCTCAGACCGGCTGCATCGGCGTGTGCCGGCTGGAGCCCATCGTGGAGGTATACGTTCCGGGGCAGGAGAAGGTCACCTATGTGAAGATGTCCCCGGACAAGGTGCCCGCCGTCGTCAGCGAGCACCTTGTCAACGGCCGCGTGGTGACGGACTACACCATCGGCGCGGCGGAATAGGGGGGGCAGTCATATGAGTCTGATCCGTTCCCACATCCTGGTGTGCACCGGCACCGGCTGCTCCTCCTCCCAGAGCCCCAAGATCATTGCGGAATTTGAAAAACAGCTGGCCGCCCAGGGCATGGACCGGGAGGCCAAGGTGGTACGCACCGGCTGTTTCGGCCTGTGCGCGCTGGGCCCCATCGTCACCATCTATCCCGAGGGTGCTTGTTACACCCACGTAAGCGTGGAGGACGTGGAGGAGATCGTCTCCGAGCACATCGTCAAGGGCCGCATCGTCAAGCGCCTGCTCAACCGCGGCGGCGAGGGCGAGGGCCCCGCCACCTCTCTGACCGAGACCCGCTTCTACAAGCACCAGCAGCGTATCGCCCTGCGCAACTGCGGCGTCATCGACCCGGAGAATATTGACGAGTACATCGGCGCGGACGGCTATTCCGCCTTGGGCAGGATCCTCACCGAGCGCATCCCGCCCCAGCAGGTCATCGACACGGTGAAGGCCTCCGGCCTCCGGGGCCGGGGCGGCGCGGGCTTCCCCACCGGCATGAAGTGGCAGTTCACCCACGACGCGGTCAGTCCCGACGGCATCAAATACGTCTGCTGCAACGCCGACGAGGGCGACCCCGGCGCCTTCATGGACCGCTCCGTACTGGAGGGCGATCCCCATGCCATTCTGGAGGCTATGACCATCGCGGGCTACGCCGTGGGCGCCCATCAGGGCTATATCTACGTGCGGGCGGAATACCCCATCGCCGTCAAACGCCTGGAGACAGCCATCCGTCAGGCAAAGGAATACGGCCTGCTGGGGGAGAACATCTTCGAATCCGGCTTCGACTTCGACCTGGAGCTGCGCCTGGGCGCGGGCGCCTTCGTCTGCGGCGAGGAGACCGCGCTGATGCGTTCCATCGAGGGCCATCGGGGCGAGCCCAAGACCCGCCCCCCCTTCCCCGCCAACAAGGGCCTGTTCGACCGGCCCACCCTGCTCAACAATGTGGAGACCTACGCCAACATTACCTGGATCTTCAACCACGGGCCCGAAGCGTTTGCCGCCATCGGCACGGAGAAGAGCAAGGGCACCAAGGTCTTCGCGCTGGGCGGAAAGATCACCAACACAGGTCTGGTCGAGATCCCCATGGGCACCACCCTGCGCACGGTGGTGGAGGAGATCGGCGGCGGCGTGCCCGGCGGCAAGAAGTTCAAGGCCGCCCAGACCGGCGGCCCCTCGGGCGGCTGTATCCCCGCCTCCCTCATCGACACGCCCATCGACTATGAGTCTCTTGGCGCCATCGGCTCCATGATGGGCTCCGGCGGCCTGATCGTCATGGACGAGGACAACTGCATGGTGGATATCGCCAAGTTCTTCCTGGAGTTTATCGTGGACGAATCCTGCGGCAAGTGTTCGCCCTGCCGCATCGGCACCAAGCGCCTGCTGGAGCTGCTGACCAAGATCACCGAGGGCAACGGCGAGCCGGAGGACCTGGATACCATCGAAGAGCTGTGCAACCACATCAAGCAGTCCGCCCTGTGCGGCCTGGGCCAGACCGCGCCCAACCCGGTGCTCTCCACCCTGCGCCACTTCCGGGATGAATACGAGGCCCACGTATACGAGAAGCGCTGCCCCGCCGGGGTGTGCAAGGCACTGATTCAATACCTGGTGGATCCCAGCAAGTGCAAGGGCTGCACCCGCTGCGCCCGCGGCTGTCCCACCGGCGCCATCTCCGGCGCGGTACGCGCGCCCCATATCATCAATCAGTCCAAGTGCATCAAATGCGGCGCCTGTATGGACCACTGCCGCTTTGACGCCATCTACAAGCAGTAAGGGAGGGAGACGGACATGGACAAGAAGATGGTATCCCTGCGCATCAACGACATCCCCGTCACCGTTCCCGAGGGGACTACGGTGCTGGAGGCCGCCCGCTCTGCGGGCTTCAACATCCCCTCTCTGTGCTATCTCAAGGACGTCAACGAGATCGGTGCCTGCCGCATTTGTGTGGTGGAGGTAAAGGGGGCCAAAAGTCTGGTGGCCTCCTGTGTGTACCCCGTGGCTGAGGGCATGGAGGTGCATACCAACACGGAGCGGGTGCGTCAGTCCCGGCGGCTGACGCTGGAGCTCATCCTCTCCAACCACCGGATGGACTGTCTCACCTGCGCCCGCAACGCCCACTGTGAGCTGCGCCAGCTGGCCAGCGACCTGGGCATCGACGCGGTGCGCTACGCGCCCGACGATCTGATGCCCCGGATCGAGGACTCTGCGCCTCATCTGGTGCGGGACAACTCCAAGTGCGTGCTCTGCCGCCGCTGCACCGCCGTGTGCCGGGCCACCCAGGAGGTAGGCGTGATCGGCTGCAACGACCGCGGCTTTGACACCCACATCGGCTGCGCCTTCGACCGGGATCTGGCGGAGGTGGACTGCGTGTCCTGCGGCCAGTGCATCGTGGCCTGTCCCACCGGCGCGCTCCAGGAGAAGGACGATACCGGCAAGGTCCTCGCCGCCTTGTCCGACCCTGCCAAGCATGTGGTGGTCGGCCCCGCCCCTTCCATCCGGGTCACACTGGGCGAGTGCTTCGGCCTGCCCGTAGGCGCCAATGTGGAGGGCAAGATGGTCACCGCCCTGCGCCGTCTGGGCTTCGACCGGATCTTTGATGTGGATACCGCCGCCGACTTTACCATTATGGAGGAGGGCACCGAGTTTCTTCACCGCCTTCACGGCGGAGGCGCGCTGCCCCTCATCACCTCCTGCTCCCCCGGATGGATCCGCTACTGTGAGCAGCACGCCCCCGACATGATCCCCAACCTGTCCACCTGCAAGTCCCCCCAGCAGATGTTCGGCAGTCTGGTGAAGACCTACTACGCCGAACAGGCGGGCATCGACCCCCACGATATCTTCGTGGTGTCCATCATGCCCTGTACCGCCAAAAAGTACGAGGTGCTCCGGGAGGAGCAGCGGCTGCCCAACGGCTGCATGCCGGTGGACGTCTCTCTGACTACCCGCGAGCTGGGCCGTATGATCACCCAGGCCGGCCTGCTCTTTGACCACCTGCCCGACGGCTCGTTCGACGAGATGCTGGGCGTCTCCACCGGCGCGGCCGCCATCTTCGGCGCTTCCGGCGGCGTGATGGAAGCCGCTCTGCGCACCGTGGTGGAGCAGCTTACCGGCGACCCCATGGCCCCCCTGGAATTTACCGAGGTGCGGGGCATGCAGGGCGTGAAGGAGGCCAGCTATCCCCTGCCCGGCCGCACCGTACGGGTCTGCGTGGCCTCCGGCCTGCACAACGTAAAGCTGGTGCTGGACGGCGTTCGGGACGGTAGCCTGCACTACGACTTTATCGAGTTCATGGCCTGCCCCGGCGGATGCATCAACGGCGGCGGGCAGCCCATCCAGCATGCCGACGTGCGCAACTTTACCGATATCAAGGCCCTCCGTGCCGCCGCCCTGTACCGCCAGGATGAGGATATGGAGTACCGCCGCAGCCATGAAAACCCCGTGGTCCAGACCCTCTACCAGGTCTATCTGGACGGCCCCGGCTCCCATAAGGCCCATTCACTGCTCCACTGCTCCTACCTCAAGCAGAAGCGCTACCGGCTCCGCTAGCGCCGGCTGAGCGGCTTCTTCTGCCGCCTGTCGTCTCCAGCTTTGAATACAACCGGCCCGCAGACGCCATCCAGACGTCTGCGGGCCGGTTTTCACAGTGGACGCGGGAGGACGTTTCTGTTATGATATTCCACGACAGGAGGGAAATCGGCATGAATGTATTTCTTTCAGCGGACCTTGAAGGCACGGCCTTTGCCGTCACCCGGGAGTCCCTGCGCCCCGGCGGGCACGACTATGAGCGCAGCCGTCAGGAAATGACGCTGGAGGTCCTGGCCGCCGCGGAAGGGGCCCGTGCCGCCGGAGCGGACCGGGTGGTGGTCCGGGACGCCCACGGCCCCGGCATCAACCTCTACCCCGAACAGATGCCCGACTATGTGGAGCTTATCCGCGGCTGGAGCTATGAGCCAAGGATGATGGTGGAAGGATTGGACGAGCATTTCGACGCCGCGCTTTTCGTGGGCTACCACAGCGCGGCCGGCCAGGAGGGCAACGCACTCAGCCACACCATCTCCGGCGCGGCGCTCCACTCCATCCGCGTCAACGGTCAGCCCGCATCGGAGTTTTTGATCTACAGCTGGCTGGCAGCCTACTACGGCGTGCCCAGCGTCCTGCTCACCGGAGATCGCGCCCTGTGTGAGGCGGGCAAGGCGCTGCATCCCGCTCTGGTGACCGTGCCGGTGCGGAACGATGTGGGCGGGCGGGCGCAAAGCCTCAGCTCACCGGCCGCCTGCCGCCTGATCCGCGCGGCGGCGGAACAGGCGCTGCGTCAGGATCTGCAGGCCGCGCGGATCTCCCTGCCGGAGCATTTTCAAGTGCAGCTGTGCTATAAGGATCACGCCATGGCTTACCGGAAAAGCTTCTACCCCGGCGCCGCATGGGCGGATCCCTGCACCATCGTGTTTGAATCCGACGACTGGTATGAGGTCAATCGTTTTTTTGCCTTTACGATCCTGTAACGGCATAGAAAAAAGGCCTGCTGCGCTGGCAGCAGGCCTTTTTATGCTGTTTAGTCGGTAACAAAGGGCAGCAGCGCAATCTGACGGGCGCGCTTGATGGCCTCGGTCAGCTGACGCTGATGCATGGCGCAGGTGCCGGTGGTGCGGCGGGGCAGGATCTTGCTCCGCTCGGACAGGAACCGGCGCAGCTTCACGGCATCCTTATAATCAATATGCTCCACCTTATCCACACAGAAGGTGCAGACCTTGCGGCGCTTGCGGCCGCGGGGAGCCCGGTTTTCACGTTCCATAGCCATGAGAGTAACCTCCTTTTACGACCATATACGGTCTAAGATTTAAAACGGCAGCTCGCCGTCGTCGTCAGAGAGTTCGGCAAACTGGTCGCCGCCCATGGAGGGGGCGCCGTAGCCGGAGGGGGCCGCAGGCGCGGCCGGAGCAGCGGGGGAAGCGT
>NZ_JALFGV010000114.1:0-18104 GCF_022777125.1 Lawsonibacter sp. | reverse complement strand
GGGCAGCATGGCGTAGCCGCCGCCAAACGTACACACGCCCACCCTGGCAAAGGTGAGGAACAAATCCAGATAGAGATTCATTTTACCTCATCTCCTCTCCCGCTCCCCGGGTGTGTACGGGGGCCCCGCACAGCGGGGCGCGGCGCCGGCCGCGAAGTCAGGCGGAATTCACTTCCGCCTGACGCAAAATCTCCTGTCGGGGTCCCCCGGTGCGCACGGTGCGCACCGGGGATACACACGCCCACCCCGGCAAAGGTGAGGAACAAGTCCGGATGGAGGTTCATCAGGCCAGCTCCTCCAGGGCGTCCAACCACAGCGCGGCCGCCGCATCGCTGGGCATCCGCCAATCGCCCCGGGGGCTCAGCGTTACGGACCCCACCTTGGGGCCGTCGGGCAGGCAGGAACGCTTGAACTGCTGGGCAAAAAAGCGCCGGTAAAAGGTCTTGAGCCACTTGAGGATCGTGGCCCGGTCATAGCAGCGGCCAAAGGCATGCTCCGCCAGGCGCAGCACCTTGCGGGGCGGGAAGGCCCAGCGCACGGCGTAATAGAGGAAGAAATCATGCAGCTCGTAGGGGCCCACCAGGTCCTCAGTCTTCTGGCTGATCCTGCCCTCGATGGCGGGCAGCAGCTCCGGGGAGACGGGGGTGTCCAGGATATCCTCCAGCACATGGGAGAGCGCCTCATCCTCGGCGGCCTTGTCCCCGGCCACGAAAGCCACCAGGTGGCGCACCAGCGTCTTGGGAATGGAGGCGTTTACCCCGTACATGCTCATGTGGTCGCCGTTATAAGTGGCCCAGCCCAGGGCCAGTTCGCTGAGGTCTCCGGTACCCACCACGATGCCGCCGGTCTGGTTGGCGATGTCCATGAGCACCTGGGTGCGCTCCCGGGCCTGGCCGTTCTCAAAGGTCACGTCGTGATCCTCCATGGACTGGCCAATATCCCGGAAGTGGCTCTTCACGGAAGAGCCGATGTCGATGCGCCGCAGGGTAGCCCCCAGGCGCTGAGCCAGCTCCACGGCGTTGTCCCGGGTGCGGTCGGTGGTACCGAAACAGGGCATGGTGACGGCGATGATATCGCTGGCCGGACGCTCCAGCAGCCCCATGGCGATCCCGGTGATCAGGACCGCCAGGGTGCTGTCCAGCCCGCCGGAGAGTCCCACCACGGCGGTCTTGGCCCCGGTGTGCTCCAGCCGCTGCTTCAGCCCCAGTGCGGCGATGCGCAGGATCTCGCCGCAGCGGCCGGCCCGGTCACGGGCGTCCTCCGGGAGAAACGGCGTGGGGGAGATATAACGGGTCAGCGTTGTGGTGGCAGGCTCCAGCGCAAACCCGACGGACACGAACCTCCCCTCCCCCGCGCCGGGGAACGTGGTCATCCGCCGCCGCTCGCAGCAGAGCTTATCCACGTCGATCTCGCTGACCGTCAGGCCGGTGGTAAAGCGCCGCTCGTTCAGCAGCGCGCCGTTTTCCGCGATCAGATCATGCCCGGCGAAGACCAGGTCGGTGGAGGACTCGCCCTCCCCCGCGTCGGCATAGACATAGCCGCACACCAGCCGGGCGGACTGCCCGGTCACCAGGGAACGCCGGTAGGCGTCCTTTCCCACCGTCTCGTCGCTGGCGGACAGGTTCAGCAGCAGGGTGGCGCCCGCCCGCGCCAGTGCCTGGGAGGGCGGCTCAGGCGCCCACAGGTCCTCGCAGATCTCCACCCCCAGGACAAGCCCCGGCATGCTTTCACAGGGGAAGATCACATCGGCGCCGAAAAAGACCTCCTGACCGCAGAGGGAAAACAGCCGGTCCGAGGGCCCGCCGGGCTCAAACCAGCGTCTTTCGTAGAACTCTCCGTAGTTGGGCAGGTGCGTCTTGGGGACGACTGCCAGGATCTCGCCCCGGTGGATCACCGCGGCGCAGTTATAGAGCTTGCCCTGGTGCCGCACCGGCAGGCCCAGGGCTGTGACCATATCCAGGTTTTTGGTGGCCTCCAGAACGGTGGCCAGCCCCTCCTCCGCACCCCGCAGCAGGGTGTCCTGCAGGAACAGATCGGCGCAGGTATACCCCGTCAGGCACAGCTCGGGCAGCGCCAGCACCCGCACCCCCTGCCGGGCGGCCTCCCGCATCAGGGTAAAGACCTGCTCGGCGTTAAAACGGCAGTCGGCTACCCGAATTTTGGGCGTACCTGCCGCCACCTTAATAAATCCATCGCGCATCGTCAGCGCCTCCTTATTGAACGGATCCCAGCTTTTGCAACAGGACTATGATACCCCAAAACGCCGCGGATTGCAACGCCTCCCCCCTTGAAAAACGTTCCCGCCGCACCCGTGCCGCTCCGCAACCCCCGCAGAGGCGCGCCGTCTTCCTCCTGGGACAGGGCAGCCAGCCGCCCGCCCCGCAGGGGCTCCATCATCCAGATGGGGATCTGGCGCTGCCGGAGCAGTTCCCCCTTCGCTTTGGCGTCCTGAAAGGACCATAAGCTGTATCTGTCCGAACTCCATGCGCTGCCCATAGGCGTCCAAAAAACGCTCCATCGCCGCATAACTGCCGTGGGCGGAAAACCCCAGGTGCCCGGATGCGCCCGCGCTGCTTCTGCCGGAGCAGATAGTCCAGGATACCGTAGCGCCCGTCCAGATAGGGGCCGGTATTTTTTTCGGGAACTTCCCCTGACGGCACCGAAAAGCCCCGGCCTTCCGGCCGGGGCTTTTCGGGTGTGTGTTGTGTTTTTGCAAAGGTGTTGGAGAGGGATAAGAGAGGAATTGGTTTGGGAGGATGGTCTTTGTGATTCATTTCTGAATCTGTCTGTATCATACCTTGTAAATAAGGCCAATTCGTGTCTTCTTTGTGAATAAACTGTAAATATCGGGCCTGCGGCGGGGCTTGCCGGCCTCTCCCCTACAGCTCCTGCTCCCGCAGCCAGCAGAGAAAGTTTTTCGCCAGTTCCAGCCGCTTTCCGTCCAGTCCCCGCAGCAGTTCGGATACATCCCTCCAGGTTTCGTTCTCCTCGCTGCGGGCGGTCCCCACTAAAAATTCGTCCGGCGTGGCATCCAGCGCCGCGCAGATGCGCATGAAGACCTCCAGGCTGGGGATGGACCTGGCCCGCTCGATATTGGAAAGGTAATTGCTGTTGATATCGCACCGCTCGCATACCTGTGTCTGCCGCAGCCCCAGCGCCCTGCGCCGGACCGCGATCCGCTGTCCGATCTGCTGATAATCCAAGCCCATCCTTATCACCTCTTTTTTCTTATTTTAGTAGTCTCTTACGGTTCAAAGAATAATCCAAAAGTGTTTTTTACACTTGACATGGTATTTTATGCGCTTTATAATACGATTATACACTTATATCTCTAAATTCGAGGAGCTTTACTATGCACGCCCCATCCTGCGATCTGTTGGATCATCTGGCCGTGCTGACGGGCGTCGCCTGCCTGTCCGATCTGCGCGACCCGTTGCTGGCTCCGGCGCTCCAAGACGCGCTTGTGCGGACTCCGGCCGGCGACTTCTCCGCGGCCATGTGGCAGGAAGCGCTGACCTATCTGTCCGGCCTGCGTGCGCCGGGGGCGGACGCCTCCGCCTGCCGCCGCTCCTTGCTGGACGCGATTGCCGCCGCCGCGCCCTCCCCCTCTTGACAACCGGCCCGGCGGGTGATATAGTAACTGCGCAAGCAAGGCTGTGATGGGGACAAGACCCTGTTCCGCCCGCCAGAGAGGAATCGCCAAGGCTGAAAGCGTTTCCGGGGCACGGACAGCGTTTAACCACCCCTGAGCCGCCCATGAACGGCCCGGCGCCTGCCCGAACGCAGGCTCTGCGCCAAGTAAATGGGCCGGGTGCGCCCGTTACAGCGGCAACGAAGCGGCGGCTGTCTTCAGCCGCAAGCAGGGTGGAACCGTGGAGTATTGGAATGCTTCACCCCTGAGGTCAGGGGTGAAGCATTTTTATTTGCCTGTGCCCCAATACGAGGAGGAATTATTATGGCAGAAGAAAACAACCAGTATACTTTTGAACATGAAACCTACCGCAAGACCTACTGGCACACCTGCTCTCACATTCTGGCCCAGGCCATGAAGCGCCTGCACCCTGATGTGAAGCTGGCCATCGGCCCGGCCATCGACAATGGTTTCTACTACGATTTTGATACCCCCGAACCCTTTTCCGAGTCCCAGCTGGAGGAGCTGGAGGCTGAAATGCGCAAGATCTGCAAGGAAAAACTGAAGCTGGAGCGCTTCGAGCTGCCCCGGGCGGACGCGCTGGCCTTTATGGAGGAGAAGGACGAGCCCTACAAGGTGG
Organism: Lawsonibacter sp.; assembly: GCF_022777125.1. Lineage (NCBI taxonomy): Bacteria > Bacillati > Bacillota > Clostridia > Eubacteriales > Oscillospiraceae > Lawsonibacter > Lawsonibacter sp. Next base: position 13,833 of record NZ_JALFGV010000114.1, on the reverse strand, counting down.
AGCTGATCCGCGACCTGCCTGAGGACGCGGTCATCTCCTTCTACAGGCAGGGCGATTTCACCGACCTGTGCGCCGGGCCCCACCTGGACTCCACCGGCCGCGTAAAGGGCAACGGCATCAAGCTCACCGCCTGCAACGCCGCCTACTGGCGGGGCGACTCCAGCCGCAAACAACTTCAGCGCATCTACGGCATCGCCTTCCCCAAGAAGGACGAGCTGGACGCCTGGGTGGCCAAGCGGGAAGAGGCTTTGAAACGGGACCACAACAAGCTGGGCCGTGAGTTGGAGTACTTCACCACTGTGGACGTGATCGGCCAGGGTCTGCCCGTCATGCTGCCGAAGGGTGCCCGGGTCATCCAGGTCCTGCAGCGCTGGGTGGAGGACGAGGAGCAGAAGCGGGGCTACCTGCTGACCAAGACCCCTTTGATGGCCAAGAGCGATCTCTATAAGATCTCCGGTCACTGGGATCACTATCTGGACGGCATGTTCGTCCTGGGCGACCCCCATGACGAGACCCGCGAGTGCTTTGCCCTGCGCCCCATGACCTGTCCCTTCCAGTACCAGGTCTACCTGAACCGCGCCCGCTCCTACCGCGACCTTCCCATGCGCCTGGGGGAGACCTCTACCCTTTTCCGTAACGAGGACTCGGGCGAGATGCACGGCCTGATCCGTGTGCGTCAGTTCACCATTTCCGAGGGCCATCTGGTCCTCCGCCCTGAGCAGCTGGAAGAGGAGTTCAAGGGCTGTCTGGACCTGGCCAAGTACTGCCTGGGCACCGTGGGCCTGCTGGACAAGTGTACCTTCCGCTTCTCCCAGTGGGACCCTGCTAACCCCAACAACAAGTACGAGGGCACCGCCGAGCAGTGGGAGCTGGCCCAGGCCACCATGGCGAAAATCCTGGACGATCTGGACGTGACGTACACCATCGGTATCGACGAGGCCGCCTTCTACGGTCCCAAGCTGGACATCCAGTACCGGAATGTCTACGGTAAGGAGGACACCCTGGTCACCATCCAGATCGACATGCTTCTGGCCAAGCAGTTCGGCATGGAGTACACCGACGCCGACGGCCAAAAGAAGACCCCTTATATCATTCACCGCACCAGCCTGGGCTGCTACGAACGCACCCTGGCCTATCTGATCGAGGAGTACGCCGGCGCTCTGCCCGCCTGGATGGCCCCCGAGCAGGTCCGTGTCCTGCCGGTCACCGACCGCGCCTGCGATTACGCCGCCGAGGTAGCCCGCCGCTTGGAGGGCGAGGGTCTCCGCGCAACGGCGGACTACCGCAACGAGAAGATCGGCAAAAAGATCCGCGAGGCCACCCTGGAGAAGGTCCCCTATATGCTGGTGGTGGGCGACCGGGACATGGAGCATCAGACCGTCTCGGTCCGGCACCGCTCCGGTGAGGATCTGGGCGCCATGAGCCAATCCGACTTTCTCGCCCTGCTCCAGGACGAAGTGGAGCGCAAGTGCATCAAGTGATGTCCTCCCGCTCGGCTCATGCGCTGCGTCTGCAGGATCTGATGCACAACCGCTTCGCCGGGGTGGACTTTCTCCGTGGAACCTGCTAAAATACAGGAGCCGGGCGGTGGACCCCACCGCCCGGCTCTTCAATTTCAATGGAAAAAGGATGAATGACATGGGCACCACGCTTGGCACCCTTCTGAATCTGGCGATCTATATCGGTCTGGTGGCGGTCGGCGCGGTCATCGGCTCCCGCAGGGCCGTCCGCAGCCGTCCCATGCCCTGGCTGGGCAAGCTGCAATTCCTGGCGCTGATGATCCTGATCGTCTCTCTGGGCGTGAAGCTGGGCGCCAACGACGAGGTCATCTCCTCCCTGGGACAGATCGGTCTGGCCGCCCTGCTCATCACCGTGCTGGCGATGGCAGGCTCCCTTCTGTGCCTGTACCTGCTGCGGCGCTTTGTGTTCCATCTGGACCGTTACGGCCTGCCCCAGGGCAGTGCGCAGGAGGCGGAAGAAACCGAAGGCTCCGGCGGAAAAGCGGACAACTCCCTGACCAAATGGATCGTCCTGGCCGTGGCCTTGGGCATGCTGGCGGGTTACTTCGTGATCCCGGACCGTATGGTGGCCTACTGCGGCAGGGTCATCGACTTCGGCCTGTACCTGCTGCTCTTTCTGGTCGGCATGGATATGGGCCGGCAGGGCACCATGCTGGCCGATATCAAAGCCGCCGGTCTCAAGGTGCTGCTGGTTCCGGTGGCTGTGGTGGCGGGCACGCTGGGCTGCGCCGCCCTGGCCGGGCTCTTCCTTCCCCTTGGGATAAAGGACGCCATGGCGGCCTCCGCCGGGTTCGGGTGGTATTCCCTGGCGCCCACCCTGCTGGCTCCCTATTCCCTGTCGGTCTCCGCCGTGGCCTTCCTGTCCAACGTCATGCGCGAGATCTTCTCCATCATTGCCATCCCCTTTGTGGCCAAGTACTTAGGCTATGTGGAATGCGCCGCGCTCCCCGGCGCGGCGGCCATGGACACGGTGCTGCCCGTGGTCGTGGGCGCCACTCATGAGCGCATCGCCATTTACTCCTTTACCTCCGGCGTTGTGCTCTCCCTGGCGGTACCCCTGCTGGTGCCCGCCATCGTGGCGCTGCCCTTTTAAGGGGGGAGCGCCATGGAGATCGAACGCCGCTGGCGGGTGCGGAGCTGGCCCTCCGGGACGCCCGCCGCTGTTCTGACGATGGAGCAGGGCTATTTTTCCACCCGCCCCGCGATCCGGATCCGCGCGGAGGCCTTCTCAGAGGGCGGTACGCGTTATGTGCTCTGCTTCAAGGGCAAGGGCGGCCTGTGCCGGGAGGAGATCGAGCTGGAGCTGGATGCAGAGCGTTACCGCCGCCTTCAGGGCATGCTGGAGCACCCTATGATCTGCAAGGAGCAGCGGCGCTACCCCCTCCCCGGCGGCCTGACCCTGGAGGTCAATCAGGTCGACCGGGATCGCGAAAGCGGTTTCTTTTATGCGGAAGTGGAGTTTTCCGATGTGCAGGCCGCCCGGGCCTGGATGCCGCCGGAGCCGCTGCGCGCCTACCTCGCCGATGAGGTCACCGGGCAGCCCGGGCAGAGCATGGCAGCCTATTGGGAGCGCACCCGTTCCTCCCTGCTATAACAAAGCGCCCTGCGGCATATGAACCGCCCCAGATTGTGCGGACAGCACAATCTGGGGTGGTTCAGTAGTACTTTCATTTTCCTACATTAGGGGGCGTTTTGTCTATTGTCCGTTTTTACTGGTTCGGTTCAATTGAGCCGGAGGGCGCTTTGTTTCAAGTCAGCGTCTGGAAGAGGGCGCAGGCCTTCTCCAGAAGGGCATCCGGGAAATCGAGCTCCCCGCTGTGGCGGGGCGGGTGGTCCGTCCCGCCCCCCAGCAGGAACAGCGCCCCCTCCGCCTGGCGGAGCGCCTGATCAGTCACGCTTTTTCTCCTGCTCAAAGGCGCCTTCCCCGGGAAGCACCACAACCTTGATTTCCAGCACCCGCCGGTGATCCACTTTGGTGACGGTCACGTCCAGACCGTCGGCCACGAAATGGTCGCCCGCCTCGGGCACCCGGCCTACCTGCTCCATGACCCAGCCGGAGACGGTGTTGGCGTCGCACTCGTCCGAGATGGAAAAGAGGTCGAACAGGTCGGTCAGATCCGCGCTGCAGGAGATGAGGTAGCTGCCGTCCGCCTGCTTTTTGAATTCCTCGATCACCTCGTCGTGTTCATCCCAGATCTCTCCCACCAGTTCCTCCACGATGTCCTCCAGGGTCACCAGGCCCTCGGTCCCGCCGTATTCGTCCACCACGATGACCATATGGGCCTTTTCCCGCTGGAGGATACGCAGCAGATGTGAGATCTTGGTGTTCCCCGTGGTATAGAGCACCGGGCTGATGATTCCCTGCACGTCCTCCCGGCCATGGTAGCGCGCGGCATGGAAGTCTTTTTCATGGATGACGCCCACGATGTCGTCGATATCCTCGTGATACACCGGCAGACGGGAATACCCATTCTCCGCGAACGTCCTGGCGATCTCATCCATGGAATCGGTATCCTCCACGGCCACCACGTCCACCCGGGGGGTCAGGATCTCCTCCACCTCCAGGTCGTTGAACTCAATGGCAGCGCGGATGAGCTGGCTCTCATGCTGGTCCAGCCCGCCCTCGTCCTCGGCCTGATCCACCATGGTGATGAGCTCTTCCTCCGTGATGCCGTCTTCCGCCTTTTTGCGCAGCAGCTTCGTCAGCAGACGCTTCCACTGGGTGAAGAGGAAATTCACCGGCCGCAGCAGGGCGATAAACACCCGGAGAATGGGGGCGGAGAACATGGCGAAGTCCTCCGCATTCTCCTTGGCCAGGCTCTTCGGAGAAATTTCGCCGAAGATCAGGATGATCACGGTCAGCACCACGGTGGACACCGTGGGGCCGTATACCGGCAGCAGCTTGGTAAAGAGCACCGTGGAAACCGTGGTAGCAGTGATGTTTACGATGTTGTTGCCGATCAGGATGGTGGAGAGCAGCCGGTCATAATCCTCCTCCAGCTCGAGCGCCAGGGCGGCCCGCTGGTTTCCTCCGTCCGCCTTGCTTTTCATGCGGACGCGGTTGAGCGAGGAAAAGGCGGTCTCTGTGGCGGAGAAATAGGCTGACATCACCACCAAAAATACAAGAGCGGCAATCATAGTGATACTGGCACTGTCCATAGAGGAACTCATCAACTCCGATTTCTATTTCAAATTTTGCGCAGGAAAAGACAGCCCTATCCCTTTTTATGGATATGGCTGTCCATGCAATTGGACGCTATGTAGTTCTGACACGGCGGAGGTTCGTCCACGCGGGCTCACCGTCTCCTTATGATGGATTGTGTAGCAGTATACCACACCCCGCCTGTAAATGCAAGCCATTCCCGGTGCGTTCTCCGGCCCGACGTCTCTCCTGCGTCCCAAGGCGTAAACAAGCGGGGCCCGGCAGCGCCGGACCCCGCTTGTTCCATCCAAAGGGCAAGCGCCCTTGGAACGCTCCTTACACCAGCTGAACGATGGCCATCTCGGCCGCGTCGCCCCGGCGGGGCCCAATGCGGACCACACGGGTATAGCCGCCGTTACGGTCGGCATACTTGGGGCCGATCTCGTCGAACAGCTTCTTGGCCACGTCCTCCTTGGTCAGGTAGGACAGGGCCTGGCGGTAATTGGCCAGGTTGGCCTTCTTGGCCAGGGTAATCATCTTCTCCGCCATAGGGGCAACTTCCTTGGCACGGGAGACGGTGGTCTTGATCTGACCGTTCTCCAGCAGGTAGGTGGTCATGGCGCGCAGCATGGCGCGGCGCTGATCGCTGGTCTTGCCCAGCTTCCGATATCCGGACATGTGATTCCACTCCTATCGGAGCCTCGCCTCCCCGGCGGACTCCAGTTTAAATTCGTCCTGAGGGGTCTCCCCCCGAAGCGGGAGTACAGTGGATCCGGGAGGGGACGTTACATGCCCCCGGACCGCCCGCCTCTTCTTTAGTTGTTCTCGTCGTCCGCCAGGTGCAGGCCCATCATGGCCAGCTTGTTGATGACCTCTTCCAGGCTCTTGCGGCCCAGGTTGCGCACCTTCATCATCTCGTCCTCGGTCTTGGAGATCAGATCCTCCACCGTGTTGATGTTGGCACGCTTGAGGCAGTTGAAGGAACGGACCGACAGGTCCAGCTCCTCGATGGTCAGCTCCAGCACCTTATCCCGCTGAGCCTCCGCCTTCTCCACCACCGTGGACTTATTGCCCATGGTCTCGGAGAGATCGGTGAAGAGGACAAAGTGGTCGCAGAGGATGCGGGCACCGAGGCTCACCGCGTCCCGGGCGGTGATGGTACCGTTGGTCCATACCTCCAGGGTCAGCTTGTCGAAGTCCGTCAGGTCCTTGACACGCGTGTTCTCCACCGTGTAATTGACCTTCCGCACCGGCGTGTAGATCGAGTCTACCGGGATGACCCCGATGATGGTCTGGGCGGGCTTGTTCCGGTCGGCGGGCACATAGCCGCGGCCGTGGGACAGGGTCAGTTCCATATTCAGGCTGGCGTCAGGGCCCAGGGTGGCGATGTGCAGCTCCGGATTCAGGATCTCCACTTCGCCGTCGGCCTTGATGTCGCCCGCAGTGACCTCGCCTTCCCCGCTGGCCTCGATATAGACCGTCTTCACGCCCTCGGAGTAAAGCTTGGCGATGATGCTCTTCACGTTGAGCACGATCTCCGTCACGTCCTCCTTCACACCGGGGATGGTGGAAAACTCATGCTGCACGCCGGCGATCTTGATGGACGTAACCGCCGTGCCGGGCAGGGACGAGAGCAGGATGCGGCGCAGGGAGTTGCCCAGGGTGGTGCCGTAGCCACGCTCCAGAGGCTCGACCACGTACTTGCCGTAGGAGCCATCGCCGGGGTTCTCCACACATTCGATGCGGGGCTTCTCGATTTCTACCATGTGTTACCCTCCTTTTCGCGGCGGCGGGCCAAGGCGCCCGCCGTCCTATACAGCTCACCAATAATCGAGGGTACGCTCTTATTTATTTGGAGTACAGCTCGACGATCAGGTGCTCGGCCACGTCGAAGTCAATGTCGTCGCGCACCGGCTTGGCAATGATCTTACCCTCGAAGGTGCCGGCCTTCTCGATCCACTTGGGCGTGGAGTGCACGGCGCTGCCCTCGTTGAGCATCTTAAAGCGGTTGGTGGACCGGCTCTTCTCGCAGACAGCGATGACCTCACCGGGCTTGACCAGGTAGGAGGGAATATCCACACGCTTGCCGTTGATGGTAAAGTGACCGTGGTTGACCAGCTGGCGGGCCTCACGGCGGGTGTTGGCAAAGCCCAGACGGAACACCACGTTATCCAGGCGGCGCTCCAGCATGGACAGCAGCTCCTCACCGGTGTTGCCGCTGGAACGGGCGGCCTTCAGGTAATACGCGTGGAACTGTTTCTCCAGCATGCCATAGACGAACTTGACCTTCTGCTTCTCGGCCAGCTGCATGGCATACTCGCTCTTCTTGCCGCGGCGCTGGGCGCCGGGGTTGCGGATGGATTCCCGCTTGCTGTTTTCGGTGTAACCCAGGACGGCGGGAGAAATGCCCAGAGCGCGGCAGCGCTTCACAATGGGCTGCATATTCTTAGCCATAGTTTGCTCTTCCTCCTTCTCAGATTACACGCGGCGGCGCTTGGGCGGACGGCAGCCGTTGTGGGGGATGGGGGTCACGTCCTTGATGAGGGTGACCTCCAGGCCCACGGCCTGCAGCGCGCGGATGGCGGCCTCGCGGCCGGCGCCGGGCCCCTTCACGTAGACCTCAACGGTCTTCAGGCCGTGCTCCATGGCCGCCTTGGCGGCGGTCTCGGCGGCGGTCTGCGCGGCGAAGGGGGTGGACTTGCGGGAGCCGCGGAAGCCCAGGCCGCCGGAGGAGGCCCAGGACAGGGCGTTGCCGCCCATATCGGTCACAGTGACCATGGTGTTATTGAAGGAGGAGCGGATATGCACCTGGCCCTTTTCAACGTTCTTGCGCTCACGGCGCTTGCGGATAACCTTCTTACCCTTGGTAGCAGCGGTAGCCATGTGTTTCTCCCTCCCTTACTTCTTCTTATTGGCGACGGTGCGCTTGGGCCCCTTACGGGTGCGCGCGTTGGTCTTGCTGCGCTGTCCGCGCACCGGCAGACCCCTGCGGTGGCGCATACCACGGTAGCAGCCGATCTCGGTCAGGCGCTTGATGTCCATCGCCACGTCGCGGCGGAGGTCGCCCTCCACAGTATAGCTGTGGCCGATGATCTCACGCAGCTTGGCCTCGTCGGCCTCGGTCAGGTCCTTCACGCGGGTGTCGGGGTTGATGCCGGCCTCAGCCAGGATCTTATTGGCGCTGGTGCGCCCAATGCCGTAGATATAGGTCAGGCCGATTTCGACCCGCTTATCCTTCGGCAGGTCAATGCCTGCAATACGTGCCATACTCTTTCAAGCACCTCCTGTTAACCTTGTCTTTGTTTATGCTTGGGGTTTTCGCAAATTACCATGACCTTGCCCTTGCGCTTGATGATCTTGCACTTCTCGCACATGGGCTTCACGGACGGTCTCACTTTCATGTTACAAACCTCCTGTAAGCCTGATGGCCCCGCCGCGGCGGAGGCAAGGCCCCGCGATCCCGCGACGGTCGTTGATGGTCTTTTGGATCCGTTGACCGGTCACTTGCTTCTCCAGGTGATCCGGCCTCTTGTGACATCGTAGGGGGACATCTGGACCGTCACCTTGTCACCGGGCAGGATGCGGATAAAGTTCATCCGCAGCTTGCCGGAGATGTGCGCCAGAATGATATGGCCGTTTCCGATGTCCACATGGAACGTGGTGTTGGGAAGGGACTCGGTCACGACGCCCTCCACTTCGATCATGTCGTCTTTTGCCAAAGCGTCATACCCTCCTAGACTCGGCTCGGAAAGCGGCCAGCGCCCTCCGGATCTCGCTGTCAACTGCTTCCTCTCCTGCCCGGATACGCTCCAGGGCCGGGTGGTGAAATTCTCCCGCGCAAGCCACATGGACGGCCTTTTTGCGCTTGGGAGCGGCTGTTTTCCGCCGTTTCCCGTCGGCCAGGAGCAGATAGGGGCCCTCTGTATCCAAGATACAGAACACATCCCCCTTGTCGTGCCCGGCCAGGGAACGGACGATCTGGGCCTTTTCGTACGCCATGCTCACGCTCCTGTGACGGTAAGCACTTCCGGCTCCCCGTCGGTGATGAGAATGGTGTTCTCATAGTGGGCGGCCAGGCTCCCGTCCGCTGTGACCGTGGTCCAGCCGTCCTTGAGCACCTTGACCCGCCAGTCCCCGGCACACACCATGGGCTCCACCGCCAGGGTCATCCCCGGCTGGAGCCGGGGGCCGTGGCCTGCGGGGCCAAAATTGGGGACCTCGGGGGGTTCATGGAGCTTGGCACCTACGCCGTGACCCACAAAGTCCCGCACCACCGAGCAGCCGTTTTGCTCTACATACTGCTGCACAGCATGCGAGATGTCGAACACCCGGTTTCCGGAGCGGGCCAGCCGGACGCCCTCCCAAAAGCTCTGCTCGGTGACCTGGATGAGACGCAGGGCCTCATCGCTGACCTGCCCGCAGGGGAAGGTGGCCGCGCAGTCGCCATGGAAACCGTCCAGGCAGGCGCCTACGTCCACACTGACGATGTCGCCCTCCTCCAGCTTCCGGTGGTCCGGGATGCCGTGGATGACCACGTCGTTGACGGAAATGCAGACAGAGCCGGGAAACCCGTTGTAATTGAGGAAAGACGGCCTGGCGCCGTGTCCCTCGATGAACTTTCGCACGGCGGCGTCGATCTCCAGGGTGGATACGCCGGGGCGCACCATGGAGCCGGCCAGGGCCCGGGCCTGGGCGGTCAGCCGCCCGGCCCGGCGCATCCGCTCGATCTCGCGCGGGGATTTCAGGGAGATCATTTCCATCCTCACGCTTCCAACGCCTTCATGACCAGCACGTTGGTCTCCTCGATGGTGGGCTGGTTCTCCACCGGCTTGAGGATGCCCCGCTGGGCATAGAAGTCCTTGAGGGGTTCGGTCTCCGCATGGTAGACCTCCAGGCGGTGCTGGACGGTCTCGGGCTTGTCGTCGTCGCGCAGCAGCAGCTCGCCGCCGCATTTGTCGCACTTGCCCTGCGCCTTGGGCGGCGCGGAGACCACGTGGTACGTGGCGCCGCAGTCGTGGCAGGCCCGGCGGCCGCCCATACGCTTGACGATCTCCCCGTCGGAGATCTCAATGGAGAGCACGACGTCGAACTTGACTCCGTCCTTCTCCAGGAATTCGGCCTGAGCGATCGTGCGGGGCACTCCATCCAGGATATAGCCGTTCTGGCAGTCGCTCTGGGCCAGGCGCTCTTCCACAATGCCCAGGATCACGTCGTCAGGAACCAGTTTGCCCGCATCCATGAAGGCCTTGGCCTTCCTGCCCACGGGGGTGCCGTTCTTCACGGCGGCACGCAGGATGTTACCGGTCGAGATGGTGGGGATGCCCAATTTCCGGCTGATGATCTCAGCCTGGGTACCCTTGCCGGCGCCAGGGGCGCCCAACAGGATGATCTTCATACCCTTCCCCTTCTTCCATTACTCCAGGAAACCCTTGTAGTGCCGCATGAGCATCTGGGCCTCCATGGCCTTGGTGGTCTCCAGCGCGACGCCCACCACGATGATGATGGAGGTGCCGCCGATGGCCAGGCTGCTGACGCCGATGATATTGCCGGTGATGATGGGCGCGATGGCGATGATGGCCAGATAGATGGCGCCGAACAGGGTGATCTTATTGAGCACCTTGTGGATGAAGTCGGCGGTAGGCTTGCCGGGACGGAAGCCGGGGATGAAGCCGCCGTTCTTCTTCAGATTATTGGCCACCTCCACGGGATTGAACTGCATGGTCGCGTAGAAGTAGCTGAAGCCCAGAATCAGCAGGAAGTACACCACGATATAGAAGATGCTGCCGGTATCAAAGATCTTCAGGAAGGTGTTCCAGCCGGAGCCCTCCACCTGGGCCGACGGCACGAACGCGCCGATGGTGGCCGGCAGGGAGGCGATGGCCTGGGCAAAGATGATGGGCATGACGCCGGACATGTTCACCTTCATGGGGATGTGGCTGGACTGACCGCCGTACATCTTCCGGCCCACCACACGCTTGGCGTACTGGACGGGGATGCGGCGCTCGGCGTTGGTGATGAACACGATGAGCACCACAATGGCCAGCATGCCGATGACGATCAGGATGGCGCCCCACCAGGGCAGGTTGAACACGTTATCCCCAGTGACACCATTGATATTGTTGCTGATTCCGGTGTACAGGGTGAGGATCATGCTGGGCACCCGGGAGAGGATACCGGCGAACAGGATGATGGAGATGCCGTTGCCGATGCCGAACTCGGTGATCTGCTCGCCCAGCCACATGACAAAGGCGGAACCTGCGGTGAAGCAGAGCACGATGACGATGGCGGCCCAAACGCCGGGGATGGACCCGGTATCCAGCAGAGCACCGGAGTTGGTGGTGCGGATGAGGGTGTAGTAGCCGAAGCCCTGGATCAGCGCGATGGCCACGGTGGTATAGCGGGTGATGGCCGCGATCTTCTTCCGGCCCTCCTCGCCGCCGTCCTTCTGGAGACGCTCCAGAGCAGGGATGGCGACGGTGAGCAGCTGGATGATGATGGAGCTGTTGATATAGGGCTGCACGCCCAGGGCGAAGACGGCCGCCATGGAGAAAGCGGTGCCGTTCATGGCGCCCAGCAGCGCGAAGATACCGCCCATACTATTCAGGGTGGAGCCCAGCAGGTCGCTGTTGATAAACGGCACGGGCACCACGGAGCCCAGCCGGAAGATGAGCAGCGCGAAGACGGTGAACAGGATCTTCTTGCGCAACTCAGGGATCTTCCATGCGTTGCGGATGGTCTCGATCACTTAGACCACCTCGTACTTTCCACCTGCCGCAACAATCTTCTCCTTGGCGGAGGCGGAGAACGCGGAGGCACGGACCGTCAGCTTCTTGGTCAGGTTGCCGTTGCCCAGCACCTTGTAGCCGTACTCGCACTTGGAGAGGATTCCCTTTTCCAGCAGGTCGCAGACGTTGACCGTAGCGCCGTCCTCGAACTTCTCGAGGGCGGAGACGTTGATTGCCTCCAGAGGCTTTGCAAAGATATTGTTGAAGCCGCGCTTCGGGATGCGGCGGACCAGAGGCATCTGGCCGCCCTCAAACCCGGTGCGGACGCCGCCGCCGGAACGGGCCCACTGGCCCTTGTGTCCGCGGCCGGCCGTTTTGCCGTTTCCGGAACCGTGGCCCCGGCCCTTGCGGTAGGCCTTGGGGTTGGAACCGGGCGCGGGAGAAAGTTCATGCAGATTCATTTCGCGCACCTCCTCACTTTTCCTCGGTGACCTGGAGCAGATAGCCGATGTGGCTGATCTTGCCGCGGGTCGCCTCGTTGTCGGGCTGGACGGTGGTGTCGCCGATCTTGCGCAGCCCCAGGGCCTCGGCGGTCGCCTTATGCTTGGCGATGCGGCCGTTCAGGCTCTTGACCAGCTTGATGTTCAAATTAGCCATTTTGACGGCCCTCCTTAACCTGTGATCTCTTCCACGCTCTTGCCGCGGGTACGGGCGATCTCCTCGGGGCCACGCAGGGACTTGAGTCCCTCGAAGGTGGCGGAGACCACGTTCTGCGGATTGTTGGAGCGCAGGCACTTGGCGCGGATATCACGGATGCCGGCGGCCTCCATGACGGCGCGCACCGGGCCGCCGGCGATGATGCCGGTACCGGGGGCGGCGGGCTTGAGCAGCACGCGGCCGGCGCCGAACTCACCGATGACCTCGTGGGGGATGGTGGTGCCGGAACGGGTAATGGTGCACATGTTCTTCTTGGCGTCCTCGATGCCCTTGCGGATGGCCTCGGGCACCTCGGCGGCCTTGCCGGTGCCGAAGCCCACGCGGCCCTTCTCGTCGCCCACCACCATCAGAGCGGCGAACTTCATCACGCGGCCGCCCTTGACGGTCTTGGAAACGCGGTTCAGAGAGACGAGCTTCTCGGTGAACTCGCTGGGTTCTCTTTCAAATCGAGCCATTTCTCTTTTCCTCCTCCCTTAGAACTGCAGGCCGCCCTCACGGGCGCCCTCGGCCAGGGCCTGTACGCGGCCGTGGTACACGTAGCCGCCGCGGTCGAACACGACGGTCTCGATGCCGGCGGCCTTAGCGCGCTCGGCGACCGCCTGGCCCACCTTCTTGGCGGCCTCGCAGTCGGAGCCCTTGCCCTCGAAGCCCTTCTCCAGGGAGGAAGCAGACGCCAGCGTCTTGCCGGTCACATCGTCGATGATCTGGGCATAGATGTTGGTGTTGCTGCGGAACACGTTCAGACGGGGTCTCTCGGGCGTGCCGGAGATCTTCCCGCGGACTCTCTTGTGACGGTGCAGACGCTGTGCGTTGGTATCGGGTCTCTTAATCATAGTGGCACACCTCCTTACTTCTTCTTGACGCCGGTCTTGCCTTCCTTGCGGCGGATGACCTCGTCAGTGTATTTGATCCCCTTGCCCTTGTAAGGCTCGGGCGGACGTTTCTCTCTCACTTCAGCGGCGAACTGGCCGACCTTCTGCTTGTCGAGGCCGCTGATGACGATCTTGTTGGCGCTGGGCACTTCGATGGTGATGCCGTCGGCCTCCTCCATGAACACCTGATGGGAGAAGCCCAGGTTCATGACCAGCTTGCTGCCCTCCTTGGCCACACGATAGCCGACGCCGTTCACGTCCAGCTCCTTCTTGAAGCCCTCGGTGACGCCCACCACCATGTTGTGCAGCAGGCTGCGGGTCAGGCCGTGCAGGCTGCGGTTCTCCTTCGCGTCGTTGGGACGGGTGACATGGAGCTCCGCGCCCTCCTGCTTGATGGTCATGGCCGGGCAGAGCTGCTGGGTCAGGGTACCCTTTGGCCCCTTCACGGTGACCAGGTTGCCCTCTTCGATCTTCACGTCCACACCGGCGGGGATGGAGATCGGCATTCTTCCGATACGAGACATATTCTACTCTCCCTCCTTACCAGACAAACGCAAGGACCTCGCCGCCGACGTGGTTGGCGCGAGCGGCCTTGTCGGTCATGACGCCCTTGGACGTGGACACGATAGCGATACCCAGGCCGCGCAGGACGCGGGGCAGCTCATCGGCGCCCGCATAGACGCGCAGGCCGGGCTTGGACACGCGGCGCAGGCCGGTGATGACCTTTTCCTTGCCGGGGTTGTACTTCAGGGTGATGCGGATCACGCCCTGAGTGCCGTCGTCGATCAGCTGGAAGTTCTTGATATAGCCTTCATCCAGCAGGATCTGCGCGATGGACTTCTTCATGTTGGACGCGG
>NZ_JALFGV010000081.1:0-16825 GCF_022777125.1 Lawsonibacter sp. | reverse complement strand
TCCACGTCCCCTTGTCCGCCGAGGCTCAGACCGAGGCCCGGGTGCTCATGCTGTCCGCCAACAACCTGCTGCGGCCCCAGGACGGCGGCCCCGTCACCGTGCCCACCCAGGACATGGTGCTGGGCTCCTACTACCTGACTTACGAGAAATACCCCGAGCACACCATCGGGGAAACCTTCGATGATGTGGCCAGCGTCAAGGCCGCCTTGGCTGAGGGCGTGGTGGCCCCCGACGATTATATCTGGGTCAAGACCCCCGGCCGTCTGGACGATATTCCCACCTACGCCGGCATCTGCGCCGAAACGGAGGACGGCCAGCTGCCCCGGGAGGTGCTCCACGTCTTCTCCGACGACATTGAGGCCCGTCTGGCCTATGACGAGGGAGAGCTGGAGCTGCACGTGCCCATCCTGGTCCGCCGCTCCCGCGAGGTGGACGGCAAAGTGCTCCACAAACTGGTGCGTACTACTGTGGGCCGCCTGATCTTCAACGAGGGGATCCCCCAGGACCTGGGTTTCGTGGACCGCAGCGACCCCGATGCCATGTTTGAGCCGGAGATCAATTTCGTCACCGGCAAAAAGCAGCTGGGCAAGATCATCGACAAGTGCATCACCAAGCACGGCTTCACCGTGTCCGCCGGCGTGCTGGACACCATCAAGGCCAAGGGGTATAAGTTCTCCACCCGGGGCGCGCTGACCGTCTCCATCTACGACATGACCGTGCCGCCCGAGAAGAACGGCCTCATCGCCGCCACCGAGCAGGAGATCGTCAAGATCGACCGGCAGTACAAGCGCGGCTTCCTGACCAACGAAGAGCGCTACCGCCTGGTGGTGGAGGCGTGGGAAAAGACCACCAAGGACGTGACCGAGGCCCTGATGGCGGGTCTGGACCGGTACAACCCCATCTGGATGATGGCGGACTCCGGCGCCCGCGGCTCTTCCGCTCAGATCCGCCAGCTGGCCGGCATGCGCGGCCTGATGGCCGACACCTCCGGCCGTACCATCGAGATCCCCATCAAGTCCAACTTCCGCGAAGGCCTGTCCGTGCTGGAGTACTTTATCTCCTCCCGAGGCGCCCGGAAGGGCATGGCCGATACCGCGCTGCGTACCGCCGACTCGGGTTACCTGACCCGCCGTCTGGTGGACGTGTCCCAGGAGGTCATCATCCGGGAGCACGACTGCGGCACCCACGACGGCATCACCGTCAGCGAGATCGTGGAAAACGGCCAGGTCATCGAGACCTTCGGCGAGCGGCTCAAGGGCCGCTACCCGGTGGAGGACGTGTGCGATCCCAAGACCGGCGAGGTGCTGATCTCCCACGATCGCATGATGACCGTGGACGACGCCAAGTTCCTGGAGGCGCACGGCATCTGCGAGGTCAAGATCCGCAGCGTGCTCACCTGCGAGTCCCGCAGCGGCGTCTGCTCCAAGTGCTACGGCATCAACCTTGCCATCGGCGAGCGCGTGGGCGCCGGTGAGGCGGTGGGCATCATCGCCGCCCAGTCCATCGGCGAGCCCGGCACCCAGCTGACCATGCGTACCTTCCACACCGGCGGCGTGGCCGGCGGCGACATCACGCAGGGTCTTCCCCGCGTCGAGGAGCTGTTTGAATCCCGCAAGCCCAAGAAGATGGCCCAGCTGGCTGAGATCAGCGGCACCGTCACCCTGGAAGAGGCCAAGCGCAACTCCATGTGCAATGTGACCATCACCGCCGACGACGGCGAGGTGGTCACCTACGCCCTGCCCTACTCCGCCGGCCTCCGGGTCCAGAACGGCGACAAGGTGGCCAAGGGCTTCGCGCTCACCGACGGCGCCCTCTACCCCCAGGACGTGATCCGCATCCGCGGCGTCCATGCGGTGTACGACTATCTGATCCAGGAGGTCCAGAAGCCCTACCGTCAGCAGGGCGTGGATATCAACGACAAGCACATTGAGGTCATCGTGCGCCAGATGATGCGCAAGGTCCGGGTAGAGGACGCGGGCGATTCCGATCTGCTCTCCGGCTCCACCATCGACCTGATCGAGTATCTGGACGCCAAGCGCGCGGTTCAGGACCGCATCGACGCCGGCGAGACCAACGACGGCATCGAGCTGCGCCTGCCTACCGCCACCCGCATCCTGATGGGAATCACCAAGGCCAGTCTGGCCACCGACTCCTTCCTGTCCGCCGCCTCCTTCCAGGAAACCACCAAGGTCCTGACCGAGGCCGCCATCAAGGGCAAGGTGGACCACCTGCTGGGTCTGAAGGAAAACGTCATCATCGGCAAGCTGATCCCCGCCGGTTCCGGTCTGAGCATCTACCGCAAGTCCGACAAGGTGGACGACGAGGGCACCGCCGAGAGCGATGCTTCCGACGGCGAAGCGATTGCCGACGAGGTCGTCCCGGCCCCCGTCGAATTGTAAGGATCGGAAAAGGCCCGGAGCGCTGCTCCGGGCCTTTTCCCTTTTTCAAGTGATCGTGAGTGAGGTGAAAGGATGTCTTCCCAGCCGCTTTCTCCCCGTCCTTCTCTGCGCGCCCTCTTCTGTGCCGGGACCGGGCTGGCTCTGCTCCTGCTCAGCCTGGTCCCTGTTCTTGGTCTGACCCGCGGCTCCGCCGGGGCACGGTGTGCCGTATTTCTTTTGTTGGCGGCCATAGCCGCCGGCGCCGCCGTTCCTCCGGCGCTCCGGCGCTTCCCGGCCGGATGGCTGCTCACCGCCCTGCTGCCCATCGGCCTGGCATTCTTCCTGCGCGCCCTGCTGCTGGACTATGTGACGCCGGACTACGAGACGTTCCTGTCCCAGTGGGCGCAGGCTTTCCGGGAAAACGGCGGTTTTGCCGCGGTACGCCTGCCGATCGGCAACTACAACGCGCCCTATCTCTATTTTCTGGCCGCCATCTCTTACCTGCCGGTGCCCGACCTGTATCTCATCAAGCTCTTTTCCATCCTCTTCGATGTCGTGCTGGCCTGGGGCGGGCTGCGGCTGGTCCGGCGCTTCTGCCCGCCGGACAGCGTCCGGCCCCTGGTGTGCTTCTGCCTGCTGCTCCTTCTGCCCACGGTGGTGCTCAACGGGTCCTGCTGGGGCCAGTGCGACTCCCTTTACGGCGCGCTGACCCTCCACGCCCTGGCCTGCGCGCTGGAACAGCGGCCCAAGTCCTCTCTGGCGCTGCTGGGAGTGGCCTTTTCCTTCAAACTGCAGACCGTATTTCTGCTTCCCCTGTGGGGCGCGCTCTGGCTCATGGGCCGCCTCAAATTCCGCCATCTCTTCTGCTTTCCTGCCGCCTACGGCGTCACCATCCTGCCGGCCCTCCTGCTGGGCAAGCCTCTGGGCGATATTCTGGGGGTCTATTTGGGCCAGACCCAGGAGGGGGTGGGAAGTCTGTGCTACAACGCCGCCACGGTTTTCTCTTTTTTGCCCTATGACGCCCAGGTCGACGAGACGCTGGGCGCCAAGCTGGGGATCGCCGCGGCGCTGCTGCTGGCGCTGACTCTGCTGGCGCTGCTCCGGCGGCGCCGGAAAACAGCGGACGAAACGGCCCTTCTGGCCGCGGCGGCGGTCATGGCCATCGGAGTGCCCTTCCTGCTGCCCTATATGCACGACCGTTACTTTTTCCTGGCCGACGTGCTCACCCTGGCCTGGGCCTGCGCGCTTCCCCGGCGCTGGTACTGCGCCGTATTGGTGCAGCTCTCCTCCCTGAGCGCCTATGCCGTCTATCTGCGCCAAAGATATACCTTGATCCTCTCTCTGGGCGGACGCACTTACGTCATGCTGGCGGAAGCCCTGTTGATGCTGGCCGCTCTGATTCTCGCTCTGCTCGCTCTGTTCGCCCGCCTGCGTCCCGTTGCGGGCCCGTCCGCCCGTTAGGACGTCTTTGGGAGAAAATTCCGGAAATTTCCGCCCGGAAAGCGGTTGACGGAACGGAAACAATGTGTTACAATTTGGTTACAGTGTTTCAGGATTGTTACAGCCTGTAAAAGGAGGCTCTCATGTCAAATAAGGATATCCCCCTGACCTACAAAGGCCATCCGCTTCGCCGTAAGGACAGCCTGATTTATTACGGCAGCATGGCAGAAAAATATATCATCATGCTCCAGGTTCTGAACAGCAGGAAAGAGCAGGATCTGGAGCTGGCCACAAAGGTGGCCGTCCAGCTCCAGCTGACCGACCCCGATCTGAAAAGCCGCGACCGCGTGGTCAAAAAGACCGAGAAGGACAGCCTGTATGCCGCTATGGACGTAGCGTCCGTATGGCTGGACCGGGCCCTGTCCAGCAAGTGAGCCGGGATCGTTACCAATGATAAAAAAGCCGCCGCAGTCTGCGTGCGGCTCAACCTTTGAACGGAGGGACAAGCCGATGATACTGCCTGCCAAGCTGCTGCGCACCGCGCTGCTCACCACCGCCCTGGCCGCCGTCTGCACCATAGGCGCTTCCGCCGCCAGCCTGGGCGTCGGTACCGTAGAGGCCGACGCGCTGCGTCTGCGGGAGGAGGCCGGGACGGAGGCCACTATTCTGGCCACCGCCGCCAAGGGCGACGCCGTGGTGATTTTGGAGGATGCCGGGAACGGCTGGTACAAAGTGGATTATAGGTCCGTGGAGGGCTATATGTCCGGCGAGTACCTGACGGTGTCTGAGAAAGCGGACGTGGCCATCGGTTACGGGCTGGTCCAGACGGATGGTTCCACCCTGAATATGCGCAGCGGCCCGGGCACCGGATACGACAAGGTCGCCGCCCTCTCCAACGGCGCTGTGGTCACCATCGTGGGCATCGACAGCGGCTGGTACAAGATCAATACCTCCGGCGGCCTGAGCGGCTATGTCAGCAGCGATTATATGGTCACCTGCAAGGACTCCGCCGGTTCCCGCGGCGACGATACCGTCGCTGCCGCCGCCACTTCCCTGGGGCAGCAGGTAGCGGACTACGCCAAACAGTATCTGGGTGTTCCCTATGTTTACGGCGGCAACGGCCCCAACAGTTTCGACTGCTCCGGCTTTACCAGTTATGTGTACCGCCACTTCGGCTACACCATCAACCGCACCGCCTCCACCCAGCTGTCCAACGGCGTGTCGGTCTCCAAGAGCGAGCTGCAGCCCGGCGATCTGGTATTCTTCAAGTACAACACCTCCAAGGCGGCCTCGCATGTGGGTATCTATATCGGCAGCGGTGAATTCATCCACGCCTCCACCAATACATATACCGTAAAGATCGACAACCTGACCTATGGTCACTACAACAACGTATACGTCGGCGCGCGCCGCATCCTGTAAGCAACGCCAAACAGCCCGCACGGAGTCTTCCGTGCGGGCTGTTTGACGTCTTTGGGCTGAGGGTTACTCCTGGGGCTTGTCGTCCTCGTGGACCTCGCAGCCACAGTCGCAGCCGCTCGGCTCCTCAGGGGGCACGTCGGTGACCACGGGCGGGACCTCCGCGTCGGATACATTGCCCTCGGCCTTGATCTCAGCAATGCGCGCTTTGTTCTCTTCGATGGTGATCTTGCTGGCGGTGATCTTCTCGCACAGGGCCACATAAGCGGTCTCGGGCGCCATGCCGCGCTCGGCATAATAGAGCTTGCCGATTTCGATATACGCCTTCTTGATGGCGTCCTCTTCGCCCGCGCTGCTCAGGTTCAGCTTGCCGATTTCCGCCAGCTGCTTGGACTTGGCCACGCCGGCCCGGCCCAAGTCGACCGCACGCTCCTTTAACTCGTCAAAAAAAGCCATATGAAAAACCTCCTGTTTGTTCTGCTTGGCATTACCTCTGGAATCTGGCCTTATTCTACCCCCTTTTGCCGCCCGGCGCAAGGGGCCCCATGTTGATTTTAACCATTTTTAATGTTCTTTATCGGGAAACATACGCATTTGGTTATCCGATTGATGCGATAATTGTTATTAGACACGGCGGCGATTTTCGGTTAACCTTATAAATAGAAGCAATTCCGAACAGGAGGTAAAAATGTTGTCTGCTCCCTTTTACGCCAAGAGCCCCGGAAACGAGGGCTATATCAAAAACATGGAAGTGGTGGGCTTCTGCGATCTCAACGGCGTCAACGCCTTCCAGATGGCCCTGCACAAAACCGACGACGGCAGATACTATATGTACTGCGGATCTTTCCGCGGGCCGGGCTGGAATATCGTGGATGTGACCGATCCCGCCGAACCCAGGGTGGTCAACTGGATGCAGGCGTGCGACCCCAAGGAGTACCCCGCCACAAACACCCCCAAGATCCAGGTAGCCGACGGCCTGATGATCGGCGCCACCGGCGGCGGCGTGTCCTTTCTCCACGGCTGCAAGCCCGGCGACAAGAGCCTGGGCAGCCTGCAGATCTTTGACATCAAGAGCGACCCCGTCCACCCCAAGCTGCTCTCCAAATGGGAGACCGGCGTGCCGGACGGCATGGGTGTGCACCGCTTTATGTACAACGGCGGGCGCTACGTCCATCTGTCCGCCGACTGCCCAGGCTTTACCGGCAACATCTACCGGATCCTGGACATCATCGATCCCACTCACCCGGTAGAGGTGGGCCGCTGGTGGGAGCCCCGCCAGTTTACCGACGGTATGAAAGCGGGCGAGTATCCCGTGGACGGCCCCCAGCACTGGGAGTTCATGGACTGGCCGCAGCTTCACGGGCCTCCGTTCGTGGTGGGCGACCTGGCCTATCTGTCCTACTACTGCGAGGGCCTGGTCATCCTGGACATCTCCGATGTCACCCGGCCCAAAAAGGTCGGCCAGCTCAAGCTGAAGGGGCCCTTTTCCGGCAAGTACGCCGGGGCCCGCACTCATACCTGCCTTCCCCTGCCCGGCCGCAATTTCCTGGTGGCCACCAACGAGGGGGAGCGCTTTCCCTTCTATAACAAGGACATTCTCACCAACGGCCCCCGCAAGGGCGCTCAGCCCATGAACAACCTGCACATGATCGACATCTCCGACCCCACCGATCCCCAGCTGGTGGCGGAATTCCCCTATCCCGAGGTGCCGGAGCACTTCCCCTGGCCCAACTTCAACACCGCCGGTCTGGACGGCATGCAGGGCCCCTTCGGCCCCCACAACATCCACGAACCCATGAGCAATAAGCCCTGGCTGGACCAGAACCCCAATCGGGTCTACTGCTGCTACTTCCATGCGGGCATGCGGGTGTACGACGTGTCCGACCCCTACTATATCAAGGAGCTGGCCTACTTCATCCCGCCGAATCCCGAGAAGCTCCTCTTCGACATCCCCGTCCCGGGTCCCATGCTGGCCACCACCGAAGACTGCGTAGTGGACGACCGCGGGTATATCTACATGGATACCTGGCACGACGGCATGTATATCCTCAAATTGAAGGACGGTGTCTGAGTTCCCGTTCCATCCCCCGTTTCTCTGACCGGCCAAACGGCGCTGCTCTCCCGTGGGAAAGCAGCGCCGTTTTGTTTTACCAGACCTGTACGCGTTGTTCCGGCTCCAGCCACATACCGTCGCCGCTCTGGATGTCGAAGGCGGCATAGAATTCATCGAATGCCTGCAGAGCCCGGTTGCCCCTCAGCTTGCCGGGGGCGTGCACATCCAGCTGCGCCAGATAGGCGTAGATCTCCCGGGTCCCGGTAAAGGTCCAGGTGCGGGCCGCGCTCTCGTAAAGCGTTGGATAGTCGGGCTGCTTTTCCTTGCCTTCAGCCTGGGTGATGCAGGCCAGGGCGCCCAGGTCCGCAATATTCTCAGAGAGGGTCAGATTCCCGTTGCAGGTAACGCCGGGGATGACCTCTACCCCGTCGTAAAACGCCACAACCCGCTGGCACAGCTGCCGGAAGGCGGCGTAGTCCTCCTCGGTCCACCAGTCGGCGGCGTTGCCGTTCTTGTCGAACTTGGCGCCGTTGTTGTCGAAGGCATGGGTCATCTCATGGGCAATGATATAGCCGATGCCGCCCAGGTTCTCGGTCGGGTCGGCCTGCACGTCATACAGGGGCGCCTGGAGGATTCCGGCAGGGAAATTGATGCTGTTGGAGGTCGCGTCGTAATAGGCGTTCACCGTATAGGGGGACATCTGCCAGGCGGTCTTATCGACCGGCTGATCCTGCAGGGCCGCCGCCTCCGCCCGGGATGCCCGGGTGATGGACACCAGATTTTCAAAATAGCTTCCGCCCTGGGCGGCGCTTCTGATCTGGGCGTCATCCAGATAGGTATCCCAGCGGTCGGGATATCCCACATTTACCGTGATGGCGTTCAGCTTCTCCACGGCCTTTTCCTTGGTGGCGGCGCTCATCCAGTCCAGCGTCAGGATGCGTTCCTTATAAATGCCCCGGAACTGTTCGATCATGGCCTCCACATCGGCCTTGGCCTCGGCGGAGAAGTAGCGCTCCACGTAGACCTCGCCCAGATAATCGGCCAGGTAAGCCTGTACCAGCTGGGCGGCCAGCTCCTCGTCGGGCAGGCTGGTGTCGGTGCCGTACATGGCCTGCTGGAGCCGGTCGGACGCATCGGTAAACGCCCGGTCCAGCGCGCTGCCGAAGCTGCCCAGCAGATAGAGCCTCATTATGGTCTTCAGCGTTTCCAGGTGAGCCTCGTCAAAATAGGCTGCGGCGGTCTCCAGCAGGGCTACGTCCTGAACCATGACCGCCTCGCCCTCGGAAAGGCCTTCCGCCTCCCGCACCGCATCCAGATCCACGTTGGGGAACAGCGCCTGAAGCGCTTGCATGGTGTAGAGGTTATAGGTTTTGTCCACATCGCCGTACTCCTGCCGGTCCATCATGGCGCCGGCCAGGTCCTGCTCCACCTGATAATAAGCCTGAGCGTCCTTTGCAGCCTTAGCTGCATCCTCTCCGCCCAGCGTGAGCAGCGTGGTCAGATACTGGAGGTAGGCGTCTTTGATCCCGGCGCCGGCGGCATAGTCCTCTTTGCCCAGCGAGGGGGAGAGGCTCCCAAAGGTGAGGATGTATTTCCCGCTGTCCTTTTGGTCCACCGTCAGGCCAAAGCCCAGCGCCAGCGAGGCGCCCAGCTGACTGGACACGTCGTTATGGACCTTCATCAGCGCATCCAGGCTCTCCGCCCGGCCGATGGCGTCCAGATAGGGCTTGATCGGCGTGATCCCGGCTTTGTTCCGGGCGTCCCAATCCAGGATGTTCTCGTAGAGGTTTTTGATCTTCTCCTCCGGGGTGCCCTCCTTGGGGGCAGAGGCGGCGATCTCCCGGATGATCTCGGATACCTGCCCGGTGACTTCATAGCCCAGATCATACAGGGCGCCGCTGTAGGCATAGCCCGCGGGAATGGTAGAAGCGGTCAGCCATTCCCGGTTGACCGCGGCGTAGAAATCGTCCTTCCGGTTGCTCCCCTCCAGGGCGTACACCCGGCGGAGCAGCAGATCCAGCTGCTGGTCGGTCACTTGCAGCTCGGGAGAGAAGGTCGTGGCGCTGGTGCCCGCTACGATGCCCGCGGCGAACACATCGGCCAGCTCTGTTTGCGCCCAGGCAGGCACATCGGTAAAGCGGGCGGCGGGATAGGCCCAGCGGGCGCTGTCCCCCGCCGCCGCAGGCAGGGGGCCGAAGGCCCGGGAGAGCATTACCAGGGCCTCCGCCCGGGTGACCGGGCGCCCCTCCGCCCGATCGCCGCTTCCGTCCCCCTTCAGCAGATCGGCCGCAGTCAGTCCGCTGTGATAATCGTCGGCTGCGGCAAGCAGGATCTCACATACCTCGCCGCGGGTAAGCGCGCGGGGCGCGTCCGCAGCCAGGGCCGCGGCAGGCAGGGCCGTGAACGCCATCAGGGCGGCCAGCAGACCCGCCAGCCATCGTTTTCCTCTCGTCATTGAGACACTTCCTTCCAAATTGATGGCTTCATTATAGCACCATTCCCTTGCAGCAATCCTAAAAGAAATATTAAAATTGTTTAAGGGCATTACCGCATCATTCAACGCGTGCGGATTGGCGCAAAAATTTGTGCCGCCAAAAGGCGCAAAACCGCAGGAATACTTTGCGTATTGCAAGGTTTTGCAACGCATTTGTGGGGCAAATTGGCCGCCAAGACGTGCGTGGGGAATTGTGCGGTGTTGCCTAAGGTTTCCAAAAAACTCCGCTGCCTTGGGAGCGCTTCCCTGTATCTTTCGCGCTCTCATTGCGGTGCGCGCTCCGTTTTGCCGGGATATCCTCCTTAGCGTTCCCGCTCCTTTCCCGCCTCAGTCTAGTATATTTTGCGACCGCCGCGCATCTTTTTCCTGTCTTTTTCGTATCCTAACCCTGAATTGGGGGGAGTGGGATGAAGCGCAGGCTGCCGCTATCCATACAGGTCCTGATCGGCCTGGGCCTGGGCGTGCTGGCCGGGCTGGCGCTCCAGGGTGCGCCCGGCTTTGCCGCAGACTATATTCAGCCCGTGGGCACGCTGTTTTTAAATCTGGTCAAGATGCTGGTGGTCCCCCTGGTCTTTTCCTCCATCGTGACGGGCACCTGCGGTCTGGGGGACGCCCGGCAGGCGGCGGGCATCGGCGCGCGTACCATCCTCTTTTATCTTTGTACCACCGCCGTGGCGGTGACCCTGGGTCTGCTGGCGGGCAACCTGTTCCCTGTGGGGCGGGGATTGGGTTATGCCCTTCCGGACGCGCCGGCCGAGGAGGAGACCGTACGTCTGGCCGACACTCTGCTCAACCTGGTGCCCGCCAACCCGGTCGCCGCGCTGGCCGAGGGCAATATGCTCCAGATCATCTTTTTTGCCGTGGCGCTTGGGGCCGCTATCCTCACGCTGGGCGGCACAGGCGAGCCGCTCTACGGCGTCTTTGACAGTCTGGTCCGGGCCATGTATGCCCTCACCGGCTTTGTGATGAAGCTGGCCCCCGTGGCCGTATTCGCCCTCATCGCACCGGTCGTGGCACAGCTGGGCCCACAGGTGCTTCTGTCCTTTCTGGGCGTCGTCGCCCTGGTCTACGGGGCCTGCCTGGTCCATGTTCTGGCGGGCTACTCGGCGGCGGTGTGGGGTCTGGGCCGGGTCAGCCCTCTGCGCTTTTTCCGCCAGGCCCTGCCCGCCATGGTCTTCGCCTTTTCCTCCGCCAGCTCGGCGGGCTCTCTTCCCTTTTCCATGGAGGCCGCCGAGCGTCTGGGCGTGCCGCACCCGGTGCGCTCCTTCATCCTCCCGCTGGGCGCTACCATCAATATGGACGGCACCGCCATCTACCAGGGCGTATGCGCCCTGTTTATCGCCAACGCTTACGGCCTGACCCTCTCCCCCGCACAGCAGCTCACCGTCATCGTCACCTGCACGCTGGCCTCCATCGGTACCGCCGGAGTACCCGGCGCGGGGGCCGTCATGCTGAGCATGGTGCTCCAGTCCGTGGGGCTGCCTGTAGAGGGCGTCGGGCTGGTCCTGGGCATCGACCGGGTGCTGGACATGGCGCGCACCACGGTAAATATCACCGGCGACCTGGCCTGCTGTGTGGTGGTGTCCGCCGCCGAACGCCCGGACAAAAAGGGGCCCCCCGCCTGAGGGAGGCCCCTTCTTCACGCCTGTTCGGGGGTGGTGATCCAGAGCGTGTTTTGCTCCGCGTCCCACACGTCCTCCAGCCCCGCGGCGTCCACCATAAAGCGCACCGGGACATAGACCTTCCACCCCACCAGCTCAGGCGGCACCGCCATAGGAACCTGTCCCCGCCCGGACACCTGGCCCCGGGTGCTGCCCACCCGGACGGTGATGGTCTGCACCCCGTTGTTGCAGACCGCCGTCCCGGTGGCCGCGTCGTAGGAGAAGTCATAATAGCCCATCCAGATGGCCAGCTCACGCAGAGGGGCCATGGTGCACCCCGCTGTGGTGCGGAGCGTCCTGTCGGTCAGGGAGAAATACTTCCCATCCAGGGCCACATAGGTGGGAGATGGCCCAAAGGTGTCCCGCAGCAGGGCCGCCTGCTCGGCGTCGTCCACCACTAGGGGCTTGCCCGAGGTGACAATGCCCAGTTTATCCGTGGGCACCAGCACTGCGCCGCCCTGTCCGCCGTAGACCTTCAGCCCGACCGCATTCCACGGGTCCAGGGTGCGGAAGTACACCCCGTCCACCGACACCTGGAGGGGACCGCCGTTCATCCGGTAGATCAGCCAACCGTCAGTCTCGTCTCCAGGAACCAGGGTTTTGGCCGTGGCCGGTTTCTCCGGCCTTGGCTCCGGCAGGCCGAATACACTCCAGCCGCTGAGGGCCCAGTTCCGGCCGTCGCTGCTGCGGTAGGTTTTATAGCCATCCTCCCACAGGGTCAGCACATAGTACGCACCGTCAATATAGGCCAGGTCTGTCACCGGAGCGCCGAAGTCATGCTTCGCCACCTGCTGAAACGTCCCGTTCAGCAGAACCACCCAGTCCGATTTCACCTCGCCTCCGCTGCTTGTCGCATACTGCCGCAGAAGATAGCTTTCCCCGCCGTAGGCCAGATCATAATTATAATAGATATACTCGGCTCCGTCCAGGCCCTCCAACGGCTCAAAATCCAGTTCCGGCTTCTTCCACTCTGTCCCGTTCCAATAGGACATGCCTCCGCTCTGCCGGTCATACCGCACTACCGCGCCGCCGGTCTCCAGCAGAGCCATCCTGCCGGAGGCCGCCTGCTCACGGGGCATCCGGTCCGTAGGCAGCCAGTCCCTGCCATTGGCAGACACGTCCCAGACATGGGCGCCGTCCTCCTCCACCCGCTCCCGGATGATGTACCCGTTACCGCTGGCGTATTCCCACGCACTGGCCGGAACGGCCAGTACAAGGGCCGCGGCCAGGGCGGCGGCCAGCACCGAAATTACACGTCGTCTCATGTTTATCCCTCCTGAATTTCTGTGGTGAGGTAGAAGGTCTGCCCCGCCGCATCCCAGGTCACATCCGCCCCCGCCGCCTCGGCAAAGAATCGGACGGGTACGCAGAAAATACCCTTGTGCAGCTCGGCGGGCACTGCCAGCCAGCTGGTGGTCTTTCCGTTGACGGTGGCCTGGGTGTTGCCCGCGCGCACGGAAATGGTGTCCGTCCCCCGGGTGCATACCGCCGTCCCGGAAGAGCCGTCATAGTCAAAGGTATAGCCCAGAGCCTGGGCCATCTGCCGCAGAGGGGCCATGGTACACCCCTTCACCTGATAGAGGGAGATGGGGAAGGTCACCGGCTTGCCGTCTACCGTGACCCGCAGCTCTTTGAGGAACTTCGCCGCCATCTGGGCGGCGGTAAACACCCGAATCTCCGCCGGGCGGCCCTCCTGGTCGGCCAGCTCTACGGCATAGACATTCTCCCCCCACCGGAGGGAGGCCTGCAAGCCCTCATAGGGAGCGGTAAACAGGGGGACAAACTGGCTGCTGCCCGCCGGGGCCGCCTCTACCTGGGTTCCGGTTACACGGAGGGTATAGGGAGCCCCCTCCGGAGCCGCCGGGATGGAAGTCAGAGTAGTGGCCGTCCAGTGCGTCCGGTCTGCGGAGGAGTAGACCGTCCCGCCAGCCTGGACGTAATAGGTGCCGTATTGGAAGCCCACGCCGGTGACGTTGACGCCGAAATCACAGGAGCCCGTGAGCTGAAAGTCCCCGTCCGCGAAGCACACCCTGGTGTTCCAGGCGCTGGTCCAGTCCCCCCGGGCGCCGTGGGGACCGTAGGGCTCCTCCACCGTGCGGCAGGAGATGTACTCCTTCCCTGTCCAAAGGAAGGTGTAGTCGGCCAGTACCGCCTCCCGCTCCGGCTGGAAGGGGGTGCCCTCCAAGCTCCGCCAGGTCAGGCCGTCCTCCGAGGCGTACACCCCCGCCGGTTCCCCGCTGACCACCACAAAGCTCTTGCCGTTGTAGGGCAGCAGCTCGCCCGCCGGCATCCCCTCCGCCGTTTTCCAGGTGAGGCCGTCGGTCGTGTACAGATTCTCCACGCCGTCGGTGCCGAACCGGGCCTGCCCCAACAGGAGCTTCCCATTGCCCGCCACCCGCAGCAGCTCGGGCTGGAAGGCCCCCGGCTGGGCAGCGGCCAGGCGCTGCTCCAA
Organism: Lawsonibacter sp.; assembly: GCF_022777125.1. Taxonomy (NCBI): domain Bacteria; kingdom Bacillati; phylum Bacillota; class Clostridia; order Eubacteriales; family Oscillospiraceae; genus Lawsonibacter; species Lawsonibacter sp. Next base: position 2,928 of record NZ_JALFGV010000081.1, on the reverse strand, counting down.
CTCCGCCGCCGGATAGGTGTGGGACGCGCCGGTCTCGTAGCCATACCGGCTGTAGACCTCCACCCGGATGCCCCGGGGCGCCGGATAGGCCTGCACGTCCGCCATGTCGTAGCTGGCCAGGAAGGAGGTGAAGTCCGCCGTCAGCTCCACGGCCCGCCCCTGTCCGTCGGTCACCCAGAGCTCCCGTCCACCCCTGAGGAGGAACTGAAGGCCGTTCAGCTCTGCCCGGCCCCGCCGGAGCGCCGGCAGGACCGCCTGCTCCTCCGGCGTGAGGGCCGTCCAGTGCGCCCCGTCGGCGGAGCGCCAGGTGGGCTGTGCGCTCTGGAAGGGGCAGGCCAGGAACTGCGTCCCGTCATACCAGCCGCCGCCCAGGCCGCTCTCCACCGCCCCCGCCGCCGTCCAGTGCTCGCCGTCGCCGGTGTAGACAAACTCATACCGGTCGTCCCGGTACACCGCGCCGTCTGCCGTCTGCCGGTACACTCCGTAGGTGGTACGGACCCCCACCGTCCGCGCGCCGCTGCTGCCCAGGATGCGGATGTAGGTGTCCCCGGCCTGGGGCTCTGTCGCCAGGGCGGGGGTAACCAGGGTGAGGGCCAGCGTCAGGGCCGGCAGGATGGACAGGAACCGCTTCATAGGAACCTCCTTTTTCTCCGGGGCGGGCAGCGCCCGCCTTACGCTTCCTTCTTCCGGAACGCAAAAAAGCGCTGTCCGAAGTAGTTCAAAACGGTGTACAGAGCCATGCCCCCCAGTTTGGTCAGCCGTTCCTGCCAGATGGGCGCAATACCGCTGTATCCCAGCACCCAGCCCGCGATGGGCTGCGCCAGGGCGTAAGCCAGCACATAGCACACGGCCACGTTAACGGCAAATTTGATTGCCGAGCGTCCCAAGGTCTCCTGACTGCGGAAGGTAAAATGCCGGTTGAGAAAGAAGCTCATGACCGCTCCGGCCACATAGGCGATGGCGGTGGAGGGCCAGTAGCCCAGCCCCTCCAGCAAAAACATAAGCGCCATGGACAGCAGCGTGTTGCCCACGCCCACCAGAAGGAATTTGGGGATGCTCCCGTCGATCAGCTTACCCATCGTCTTCCTCCAGCACCGTACGGATCAGGAACCGGGGCCGCTGCTTGGTCTCCAGATAGATCTTGCCGATATATTCTCCAATGACCCCCAGGGAGAGCAGGATCAGCCCGCCGATGGCCCACACGGAGCAGATGACGCTGGCCCAGCCCGCCACCGTCATGCCCAGGGCCCATTTGACGATGAACGTGGCCAGCATGACGATGGAGACCAGGAAAATCAAAAAGCCCAGCAGCGTGATATAGCGGATGGGTTTGGTGGACAGGCTGGTGATGCCCTCCATGGCGAAGGAGAGCATCTTTTTCAGCGGGTACTTGCTCTCTCCCGCAAAGCGCTCCCCCCGCTCGTATTCCACCACGGCCGAGGGATAGCCCACCATCGGCACGATGCCCCGCAGGAACAGATTGACTTCCCGGAACTGACTCAGCCCTTCCAGCGCCCGGCGGGACATCAGGCGGTAATCGGCATGGTTGAACACCGTCTCCGCCCCCATAAGGCTCATCAGCCGGTAGAAGCCCTCGGCGGTGAAGCGTTTGAAGAAGGTATCCTTGGCCCGGCTGGAGCGCACGCCGTAGACGATGTCGCAGCCTTCCTGGAACTTGTCCACCATGGCGTCCACCGCGTCCACGTCGTCCTGCAGGTCCGCATCCATGGAGATGGCCATATCGCAGCGGTCTTTGGCCGTCATCAGCCCGGCCAGCAAGGCGTTCTGGTGGCCGCGGTTGCGGGTCAGGTCCACCCCGGAAAACAGGGGGCACTCCTCATGCAGGGCACGGATGATCTCCCAGGTCCTGTCCTTTGAGCCGTCGTTGACGAACAGCACCCGGCTCTGGGGGGAAATCTTCCCCATGGCTGCAAGCGTTTCCAGTTTTTCCCGCAGCCGCCGGGAGGTCTCCGGCAGGACCGCTTCCTCGTTGTAGCACGGAACCACGATATAGAGAATCTCATTCATCTTTTCGTTCCTCACCAAATAAAGAAATTTCCAATACAGTGCAAATCCGCATCAAAACATCCAGAGACGGTTTCTTGCGCCCACTTTCGATTTCCGCAATGAAAGGCTGGGACACCTGCACCAATCCCGCAAGCTTTCCCTGGCTGATCCCTTTCTCCTTTCGTTTTTCCCGAATGAGGGTTTTGTAATCCATCCTCATCACTCCCTGCGCTTATTATAGCTTACAGCAATAGCCTTTTCACCTATAGCTTTCAGCTATCAACAGTTCTGCGTCACAGCGCTGCAAGCCCTGCCGGCAGCCGCGCCTGCGCCTCTCCCCGGGAGGCTCCGCTCCCCACAACAACCAAGAGCAGGGGGCTTTTGCCCCCTGCTCTTCGGACACACGCAACCCTTTTCTGCCGTCTTCGTCCGCTATTCTTCCAGCTTCCGCCGCAGGCTCTCCATGGCGCGGCGCTCGATGCGGGAGACCTGCACCTGGGAGACCCCCAGCACCCGGGCCGCCTTCTCCTGGGTCAGGTTTCGGAAGTACCGCAGCAGGATCACCTGCCGCTCCCGCTCCGGCAGGGCGTTGACGGCCCCCCGCAGGGCCACCTTCTCCACGATTCCTTCTTCCATACCGTCGGTCCCCAGCACGCTCTCCAGCGTAAAGCCGTCTCCCGTCTCCATCTGGAGCGAGGCCACCGGCAGATTGGCCTCCTCTGCGGCGGCGATCTCCTCCGGCTCCAGTCCGGTCTCTTCGGACAGCTCGCTCAGGGTCGGCTCCCGGCCCAGCCGGGCGGAGAGCCGGTCCCGGGCGGTGCGGATGCTGCCTGCCCGTTCCTTCAGGCCCCGGCTGACCTTCACCGCCCCGTCATCCCGCAGGAAGCGGCGGATCTCCCCGGCGATCTTGGGCACGGCATA
>NZ_JALFGV010000079.1:0-11319 GCF_022777125.1 Lawsonibacter sp. | reverse complement strand
GGCCGGCACCCAGTGGGGCAACAAAAAGTACATGAATATGAAGCACCTGGAGGCTGCCGTTGAGGACGCCTCCATTGCTGGCTGACTTCATTCATTCCAGAGCCTGCAAACCAATTTGCGCAAAATCCTTGACACTACCCGAACCGTAGGGCCAGGTGCATGGATTGCGTAAAGCGGCAACCAAAGGCGGATACGGGATTTTCGTGAAAAAATGGGAGGCCGCACTTGCAAGTGCGGCCTCCCATTCATAACAAACAAACTGTTTTCCTTAAGCAGCATACAGGGGATTCCAGTCCCAAAACTTCAGCATTTGGGCTCTTGCGCAGCTTCAGCTCCAATCCCGCCGCCTGGGCGGCGGCGAGGCGCTGTGCCGCCAGGGCGGCACGGTCCCGGACGCAGGAAACGTCGGCACACTCCGCATCCAGGGCGGCCAATGTCTGCCGCAGCTCCGGAGGCGGAAGCAGATAGACCGCCGTGGTGAACAGCTGCTTGCGCCGCCCGTCATTATAGTGGGCCAGCAGGGTTTCCGACAGGGAAGATTTTTCGTCCAGCTCCGCCCGAAAGGCCGCCGCGCCCATAGACGCAAAGCGTTCCAGGTCCCGCACCATATTCCGGTGAGGGAGGAACGAGTCATACTCCATGGCCTGTGCGAAGCGGGGACAGGGGTATTGGGCGCACTGGCTGCAAAATTCCGCCGCCCCGCGCTCCCGGCTGCACCGGATGAAGGCGCAGCTCTGGTGCCCCTCTCCTCCGCCGCAGCCGGGACAGTGCCCGCCCCGGTGCATGGGACACAAGCCGCAGCAAAGGCCGCACAGGGAAAAGGCGGGGTCCGCTCTCCGGTAGCCCTTCATACGGTCTGCGCACCCGCGGGGATGGGACCAAAGTGTCCGAAAGGCAGCAGGATGAGCAGGGCGCGGCCCAGCACATACCGCTCGTCCACCACGCCCAGGGCCACATAACGGCTGTCTGAGGAGTGGTTGCGGTTGTCGCCCATGACGAAAATGGATCCCTCCGGCACGGTGAGCGAGGTGAGGTTTTCATAATAGGGCTCGATCATGGCCTCGTTGATATAAGGCTCATCCAGAACCTCGCCGTCCACAGCGACGGTACCTGTGCCGTAATCGATCTCCACCGTCTGTCCGCCCACAGCAATGACCCGCTTGACGATGGGATCGGTCACCGTGTCGAACGCCTTGGTGAGCACCACCACGTCCCCCTGCCGGGGCTCGTAACCGATGCTTTGCAGCAGCAGCATGTCCTTGTGGTGCAGGGTGGGGTACATGGAATTTCCGTCCACGCCGATGATGCGCCCCACCAGGGTGAACACCAGGATCAGCGCCACCAGGGCCATGACCAGGGCCTGGAGCCAGAAATACAGGTCCAGCTTGAGGGAGTCGCCGCTGGAAAGCTTCTCTTCCGGCTGCTGGGGGGTGTCTTTTTTTGCCAAGGGTATCAGCTCCATCGCGTTTAAATCAGTTGAAGGGTATTATATCCCATGCCGTTCAGGAATGCAAGCGGATGCAGGCGGCGTCCGCCCGTCCGGCCAGATACGCCCGCTCCCGCCCGTGGCAGGTGAACAGGAGGATCTGGCGCTCCCGCCCCAGCTGGGTCAGGTAATCCAGCGCCAGCCCCATGCGGGAATCGTCGAAATTGGCCAGCGCGTCGTCCAGCACCAGGGGGACGGGGTCGTCGTCCGGCAGCACCTGCCGGCACACCGCAAGGCGCACCGCCAGGTAGAGCTGATCCGCCGTGCCCTGGGACAGGGTCAGCGCCCGGCGGGGCGTCAGGCCGCCGGCCTGCGCCGCCAGCGCCTCAAACTGACGGGTGAGGGAGACCTGGCCGTATTTGCCGCCGGTAAGGCGGGAGAGGATCTCCCCCGCCGCCCGGTTCAGCTCCGGTGAGAAGCGGGCCTGAAGCTCGCCGTTGGCCTGGGCCAGGCCGTCCAGAGCCAGGGTAAGCGCTTCCTGCTCCCCGCGGCGGCGCTCCAGCTCCTCCAGGATCTCCTCCCGGCGCAGGCGGAAGCGGTCCGGATCCCCCAGGGTGTTCAGCTCCCCCTGGGCCAGGGCCTGGGCGTTGCGCAGACGGGCGGCCTCTCCCTCTGCGGCCGCCCGGCGGGCGGCCGTCTCCGCCGGGTCAAAGCGGGGCTCCACCCCTTCCGGCGCTTCCGCCTCGCCCGGCTGGGGGCGGGGAAGACTGTCGGCCAGCTGCGCCGCCCCCTCCAGCTGGACCCGCGCGTGGGATAGGCGCTCCTCCAGGCTCAGCGCCCGGGAGATGGCCGCCGAAATCCCGAAGAGATCGCGAACGCCGGGGGCAAAGGTGTGGACCAGCGACAGCAGGGCGGCTTTCAGCGTTTCCTGCTGGCCGGTCAGTTCCGCCAGGGCGGACTCCACCGCCTCCCGCTGCTGCTGCGTCTGTGCCGCCACTACGCAGGACTCCCGGTAGGCGTTGGCCCGGCTCAGGATGTCCTCGGGGGTCTGCGCGCCATAGCGGTCCAGCCGTTCCATCCGGCGCCCGGCGGCGCGCCGCGCCCCCAGGCGGGCGGTAACCAGCAGGGCGATGCCGGACGCGGCCAGGGCGGCAGCCGCCCCGGCCGAGACCAGAATCGACGCTACGCTTCCGCCCAGCGGGGCGGGCAGAACACCGCACACCGCGCTCAGAAGGCCCGCCAGACCCACGGCCAGAAGGGCTGCGCCTGCGGCATATCGCCCGCCGTACCGGGGCGTGTGTCCCGCCGCCTGGGCGTCGGCGTTGGCCTGCCGCCACGCCTCGTCGGGGGTCTGTCCGGGAAAGAGGGGGTCACGGGCGGCGGCGAGCGCCTGCTCCGCCCTCTGCCGGGCCTCCTCCGCCTGGCGCTGGGCCAGCTTTTGGTTGGCGGAGACGGTATTGAGATAGTTCAGATCCTCCTGTGCCTTGCGCAGCGTTTCCACGTCCGGGGGCGTGCCATGACGGCTGCGCTGGGCCTCCAGATCGTCCACCAGAGCCTGCGCTTGGGCGCGGGCGGCGCAGGCCGCCTCGTACCGCTGGCGGCGTTGGGCCTGCTGCCGGCCCCGGTGGACGGCCAGTTCCCGATCCAGCCGGGCGATCTCCGCCTCCAGCCGTTCCAGCTCCCGCCGGGCCTCCTCGGCCAGGCGGTGGGCTTTGGCCTGCCGGGCCAGCGTGTCGTCCAGCACGGCCAGTTCCTCTTCCAGCCTGGGGATCAGGCCGGTCCTGTTGTGCTGGCGGCGGTTGCGCCAGTCCTTGAGCCTCCGCTCCACTTGGGAATAGGACACGTCCTCCTCCCCGCTGGAGGCCAGGGCGGCGATGCGCCCCTCCAGGGCGGGCGCGCCGTCGATGGCGGTATTGCCCTGGCCCACAAAGGCGGAGCGCTCAAAGACCTCCCGGGGCGCGCCCACCAGGGTCTCCCCGCAGTTCTCTCCCGTCAGGCCGGGCACCGGCTCCTCCGTGCCGGTCCATACGGCTTCCAATTTGCCGAAGGGGGCCCCCGCCCGGCTGCTCCGGCGCAGCGTGATGTCCCTGCCCTGCCAGGTCAGCTCCATCGTACCCTCCATGGGCGCGCCCGACCAGGGCTGGTACCGGTTTTTCTCCGCGATATAGCCCTGTTTGTCCCGCTGCTTGGTATTGATACCGTAGAGCATGGCCCGCAGAAAGGCCGACCAGGTGGATTTTCCGCCCTCGTTGGGCGCTTCGATCACGTTCAGCCCCGCCTGCAGGACCAATTCCTCCTGCTGCAGCCGGCCGAAGCAGGCACGCATGGTATGGATGATCATGGCACATCCTCCCCGTTCTCCAACGCCGCCAGACCGAATCGGGCGGCCTGCTCCAGCCGGGCCCGGGCGCGGGCGTCCGTCTCCTCCGCCAGACGCCGGCGCATCTGACGCAGGAAAAGGCCGGTCAGGCTGTCCTCGTCCGAGCGCGCCCACAGGTCCCGCCGGGGGCGGGTCTCGTCCCGCAGGGACAGGGAGTAGAAGCGGGGCGCCGCCAGGGCCTCCAGGGCGGCCAGATCCGGGGCCGTCTCCCGCTCCCCGGTGAGGATCAGGCGGTAGCAGTCGCGCTGCGTTCCCTCCGGCAGAGCGGACAGCAGCGCCGCCTCGGGGGACGGCGCTGCGCTCACGTCCACCGTCAGGATGCCGTAGCGCCGCAGCGCCAGGGGTACGAATTCCGCGCAGACCTCCCCGCCGTCCACGCGCACCAGGAGCGCGCCCTTGTCTCCCAGCTCGTCAAAGCCGCGGCCCTCCGGGCAGCCGGGATAGGCCCACCAGGTGCCGCCCGCCCGCTGCAGGCCCGAGCAGGCATGGACATGCCCCAGGGCCAGGTAGGTCAGCCCGCTGGAGGCGATATCCTCGGTACGGATCGGGCCGTAACGGCCCCGGCCGTCTACGTCCCCGTGCAGGACCATCAGGTGGGTCCGCCCGTCCCGGGGAGCGGAAAAGCCCATCAGGGGGGAACGGTCGGCCAGGGGCGTGGTGAAGGCGGCGCCGTGGACCACGCAGCCCAGTGCAGGCAGTTCCACGGATTCCACCTGCACGGTGGAAAAAATATGTACGTTTTCCGGCCAGCGCGTCCCGGCGTAGATGGAGCGGGGCGAGTAAAAGTCATGGTTGCCGGGGGCGATGAAGACCTGCGCCTCCATCCGCCCCAGGGCGGAGGAGAGGGCCTGAACGGTCTCGTGGTAAGTTTCGCCGGAGTCCAGCAGGTCGCCGGAGAGCAGTACCAGGTCCGCCTGCTGCGTCCGGGCCAGAGCGGCAAGGCGCTCCAGAAGCTCCCGCTGTTCGGCACGGCGCCGGCGTGCCTGCTCCGGCGCCAAAGACGCGAAGGGCGCGTCCAGATGCAGGTCCGCGGCGTGGAGAATGGTCAGCATATCGATTCCTTTCCAGAATTGGTTTCGTCGATCCGCGCCCTGTGGGAACAGGGCGGACCGGTTTGTCCGGCGGAGGCGCCGGTTCAGCCGTGCAGGTCCAGGCGCTCCGCGCCGATACAGGTCCGGGTGTCGGTGTCGATGGAAAAAACCGCGCTTTCTAGCTTGCAGGGGCCGTCGGCGGGCTCGAAGCGCCGGGGCAGCCCCCCCAGGAAGCGGTTGATCGCCTGCTCGGGCCGGATGCCCAGCACGCTGTGGGACGGACCCGTCATGCCCAGATCGGTCACAAAGCCAAGCCCCTTGGGCAGCACCTGGGCGTCGGCGGTGGGCACGTGGGTGTGGGTGCCCCAGAGCGCCTGGGCGCGCCCGTCCAGATACCAGGCCATAGCCCCCTTTTCGCTGGTGGCTTCGGCGTGAAAGTCTACCAGCACCACGTCGGCGCCCATGCCCTTCAGGGCCCGGTCGGCCGTGGTGAAGGGATTTTCAAAATTGCTGTCCATCTCGCACCGGCCGATCAGGTTGAGCACCCCGATGCGCAGCCCCTGCGGGCCGTCGTACACGCCCCAGCCGCGGCCGGGGACCCGGCTGGTATAGTTGGCCGGACGCAGGGTATAGCGGTCGTCCTCCAGAAAGTCCGCGATCTGGATGCGGTTCCAGGTGTGGTTGCCCAGGGTGACCACGTCCGCCCCCGCGTCGAAGATGGCCCGGGCCTGCCGGGGCAGGATGCCCACGCCGGAGGCGTTTTCGCCGTTGACGACCGTAAAGTGGATGTTTTTCAGCTTTTTCAGCGCCCGCAGGTGTTGGCCCAGATAGTCCAGACCGCCGTCGCCCACTACGTCGCCCACAGCCAGTACGTTCAGGATCATGGCGCGCCTCCTTTGCCTGCCTCAGCGGAACAGGGGCCTCCCGCCCGTACCCTGCCCGGAAAACCGTATGGCCGGTGTTCGCTGAGGAGATTCACAGGCTATTATTATATGTGATTTTTTGAAAAAGGGCAATCGTATATCTTCCAATTCCCAAGATGGAATGCGTTGGGGCGCAACCAGGCTGCGTTTGCAGAGCGGGCGGCGCGCCCGCTCGCTGCGGGAAGGCCTGAAATACGGGGGGAGGGCGAAAGCCCTCCCCCCGTATTTTTACACTGCTTTTGGGGCAGCTTTTACTTCATGCCGTTCTCGTAGGCCTCGATCATCTTCTTGAACGTGTGACCCGCAGGAACGCAGGGTTCTGAACCCCTTGCAGCAACTTGGTTTTCCCGCTGTTCGGTCAATTCTCCGGTAATGATACCCACACGATGCTCGAACTTGCGAAGGTACTTTTCGGTGGTTTCACCGGTGAAAATCTTGATTTGCAGCAGAAGTGTATTGTCATCCGTGGGCGTGACAAAGATTTTGTCGATATATTTGTCCACAAACTCTTTCGTAATCACGCCGCTTGCCGCATCCCGCTGGGCATTGGCGAGAACTTTCCTGATCTCGTCGATCTTTCGGCGGAATTCCTCGCCTTCCAGTGCAGCTTGCTCCAGTTCCGCAATTTCTTCTTCTGCTGCCCGGATTTCCTCGTTGCAGGCGGCGGTCATGGACTTGAAGTCGGCGTTTGTGATGCTGTCATCTGCGGCGAGCTGCAGGAGCTTGTTTTTCTTCCGATTGGCCATGTCGATGATCTTCTGCTGCTCCTCTATTTTTTGCGGCAGGGCGCCGTTGATGGTCAGCTCATTGTACATCCGCACATACTCCGCCACCATGGCATCTGCGTCGGCCTTGGTGTCACGGAACACCTCGTACAGCACGGGTTTGATTTCCTCCTCGTAAATGGCAAAGGATCCGCAGGAGTCCGCGCCGTTTTTGATCTTGCCGGAGCAGAGCCACTTGCTGTTTTTGTTTCCACTTTTGTCCTTGGATTCCCGGCGATAGTAGGGCTGCCCGCAATGGGTACACCACAGCTTTCCGGTCAGCAGATTCGCGTGATTGCAGATGCCCTGCCGGTTCTTCACGTCCTCACTGCGGCGTTTGAGAATTTCGTTTGCCTTGTCCCAGAGTTCCTCGGAAACGATAGCCGGGACGATCTCGCCGGTCTCATCTTTGAACATCACCCATTCCTCCGGCGGGAGGAATTTTTGCTTTTTGGTGAACATATCCACCACCTTGACCTTGTTGCCTACATAATATCCCTTGTATTTCGGATTGGAAATCATATTGGCCATGGTAGAGTGGGCAATCTTGTTGCCGTTGAGGTTTCGATAGCCTTTTTCCCAGAACAGCGTCTCGATCTGCTTCATGGAGTATTGGTCAGTGGCGTAGAGTTCAAACAGTTCTCTGACCATGGGAGCCTCGGCCTCATCAATGACCAGCTTTTTCTGATCCTTGCGGTATCCGAAGATGCGGCTGTTGCCCAGCACCACATTTTGCTTGATGGCCTGCTGATGTCCGAACTTCACACGGGAGGACAGCTTGCGAAGCTCATCCTGTGCGATGGAGGACATGATCGACAGGCGAAGCTCGGAGTCTTCATCCAGGGTGTTGATGTTGTCGTTCTGGAAAAAGACGCCGACGCCATAGCTTAACAGCTGACGGGTGTACTGGATGGAGTCCAATGTGTTTCTGGCAAAACGGGAGATCTCCTTAGTGATCACAAGGTCGAAGCGATCCTCTGCGGCTTCCTCCACCATGCGGTTGAAGTTTTCCCGCTTCTTTGTGGAGATACCGGAAAGGCCCTCGTCGATGTAGCCGGGCACAAAGGTCCATGCCCGATTTTTGCGGATTAGATCTTCGTAGTACCGGATCTGGTTTTCCAGAGAGTTCAGCTGTTCATCCGATTCTGAGGATACACGGGCGTAGTAAGTTACCCGCAACGGAATGTCATAGATGCTTTTTGTGCGGAGCTGCTGCCGCACTGCGTGTATATCCATAAGCGTTCTCCTTGATTTCGTAAAATCATCATCCATATTATACATAATGCCAAAAAGAAAAGCAAGAGGTCTGCGGAATATGCAGACCTCTTGCGGTGTGATTATCTCGACAGACTCCTTGTGGTTCTGGCATCAATCTTATTGATCATCAGGTTGCGCTCACGCTCTGTGATCATGCCTCTTTCGAACAGCACCTGGTTGTAGTATTTCAGCCAGGCTTCTTCGACGAAGGTTTTTTTCTGCTGCTCCGGGGTGGCGTTTTTGCTCTTTTTTACTGCCATAGAATTCCTCGCTTTCAAATCTATTATTGCCTCAGATTTCCTGTTTCATTCGACTGTGATGTGCATTTCGCTGCGCGGAATAAGCACGGATGACCTCGTCCGGGATAGCATCCACAGTGCGCCGCAGCTCGTCCAGCTCGTTGAGCTTCTGGCTGATTTCAAGTTTCTTCCGTACGCTCTCCTTGGATGCGGAAGACAACTTCTTTTCCAACTCCGCATTCTCCGCGGTCAGCTCCTTATAGGTCTTATCGTACTTTTTCAACTTCGTCCGCATGACCTCCACACCGGGGATATACTTGTCCAGCAGCGCCTCCAGTTCTTCGGCTTTGACCTTTTTGTTGAATGGATTGCTGTCGTTCAGAATCGCCATGATCTGACCCTTCATTCGGTTCAGATGCACGGCTTCTTTGAACAGCCTTGGAGGGATGTGGGTGCGACCGGTCTCGCTGGCTCTTTCGCCACGCTCCAGATCGGGATATTTCTTCACCATGTGCTTCCAGAACTCATCCTGCCACCAGGTCAGCTTTTTCTTGTTGCCAACGATCTCCTTAGCGCTGAGCCGCTTGTCCTCTGTCAGCGGGACAAAGCAAAGGTGCATATGGGGCGTCTTCTCGTCCATATGCACCACGGCAGATATGATCGTGTCTTTTGACTGATGTTTTTGAATGAAGTCCAGGGCTTCGGTGAAATAGGATTTGACCTCGCTGCGCTTTTTGCCTTTGAAAAACTCCGGGCTGGCTGTCACGAGAGCCTCCACCACCCGCACACTGTCCGAACGGGTGCGGCAGCCTGCCTCGGCAATCTGTTTTTCGGCCTCGGCGCGGTACTTTCGCTCCGGCGTCACCAGATGGAAGTTCAGGTGACTGCAGGAGGTATCTACATCGGGATTGCTGGCGTATTTCTCTTTTGTGCGTTCGTTGTGCGCTTCGATATGCCCGATTTCCGGGCCTTTGTACTTGGCAAAGCGAAGAATGGCGTATTGTGCTTTCATCGGTTATCCCTCCGTTTCTGCCATACGATGTCATAGCCCAGCACGTTCGCCAGTTCTACGACCTCCTTGTATCGGATGCTCTCCCGCTGCAGTTTTGCAGAGAGATTGGAAACGCTGTCGCTCCAATCGTATTCATCGGCCAGCCTGTCCACCAGTTCCTGCATGGTGAAACCGGCACGGACGATCTGTGCCTTTATCTCATTTCTGATGTTCATATCGTTCCTCCTGATTTTGGAAATGAAAACAGCAAAGCCGATGCACTCTCTGGCAAACCGACTTTGCTGTGTGGTGAAATATTCTATTGCTTCTAAATTCGATTAGATTTGGCGGCGTGATATTCTGTCCGCAGGTGGGTATTATCGACTTTACGGAACCGCATGACACTTCCTGAAACCGTGTAGATGCACACTTTTCAAGAATGCCTGTACTCGATTCCGAGAAGCGCGGTTCTGTGAAATCATTTTGCCCTGCAGGAAAAATCTTTTCTGTTCTCATCTGCTTTGAAGATACCCCTGCTTTTTCAGCACCTCCAGATCAGAAACCACGTCTTCTGTGGGTCGCTTTGCAAGGCAGCTGAGGGTATACATGTCGTAAGTGTCATCGATCAGAAGCAGCGTCATCGGCAGCTTCTGACTCCCGGTCAGATTGCTGCCGTAGATGTGAAACAGCGGCAGTTCTTTGTAATACGGCTTCTTCATTGAATTCCCCCTTTTTTACTTGGATCCCAAAACATCCATCCCATCCGCCCATCTATCCCAAATGGGATACTTAGGATGGATGGGATGGTGCTTTTTGCGTTTGACTCATAAAATAGGCGGTGTCACCAGCGCTTCGATGCCCCAGAAGCCGTTGACCCGCTTGCCGAGGCGGCTCATGATGTGGTTGTCGTGCTCCAGACCGAATTCGTCGGCGTGCTTTTTCAGCGTCATGCTCACCGTCCGCGCCGCCAGCGGCTTGTAGGCATTGTCCTCACACCACATGGAATAGATGGCGTAGAGATCAACGGAGGTAATGGTGCTGTCGGCCTTCAGTCGGATGTACCCCTCCGAGCGCAGGAACAGGAGAACATTGTCCGCCTCCTGTTTGGCTTCCATGCGGTTATCCCGGGTGCGGGTGCTTTCGGTGAAGCGGTAGTTGTTGGCAATCAGCCGCCGAAGGCCCTCCAGACACCAGAGGAAGATGCCCTCAATTTCGGCGCAGAGCTTGTCCGCGAGAAAAGGATTATCCTCCCGGTCAGCAGGCTTCTTTTTCACCGACAGAATCAGCTGCCGCCGATAGAAGCCGTCGGAGTGGTCATAGAGGGATTCCAGATCGCCGTTGCTGAATGCCAGAAAGCGCACATACATTTCACCCTGATAGCTCTGTTCGCCCTTTCGCTCCAAGTCCATTGGCATTTCGGCGGTAATCAGCGATTTGAGGTAGTGGGTGGATTTCAGCGCCTCCATCTTCATGTCATCGTCTACCATCAGAAGCTGGTGTTCCAGATCGGCCCGGGCAAAGGGACTGCGCTCCACCTTGGCGATGCTGCCGTTTTTCAGATTGTCGCCCAGCATCTTCTGCATTACCACTCCGATGCGGCTCTTGCCCTCGCCGCCGTTGCCTTTGAGCAGCATCATGGTCTGCCCGCGGTTGGTGGGGATGAGGCAGTAGCCGAGATACTCCTGCAGGGTCAGAATGTCCTCATCCTCCAGAAGCTCCGACAAAAAATGCAGCCATGTCACAGGCTGCGGAGCATTGGGATCATATTTGACCGGCAGGCGGTTGCGGCAGAAGTCTTTTTGCTCGGTGAATTCACCGCTGAGAAACAGCGTGCCGTTGGCCACATGGAGCCTGTCTTCGTGTACCGGCAGGTTCGGTGCATAGGCCTCCAGCTTCAGCATTTCCAGAAGCGCAGACGCACGCTTGGCAAGGCCGCAGCTGAGATAAGGGCGGAGCATCTCGTAGATATCTTTACGGACGCTTTCTTCATCGTTGATGCGTCCCTCCCTGGTGAAGAAGCTGCCACCCACACGCACCATCGGGTGCTTCTGCAGAAAGTCCTCACAGAATCCAACCTCATTCAGAAATTTGCCGTCGTACCAGGACGGTCTTTCGGCGTTGTATTCAAGCTTGTCCATTGGCTTCCTCCTTGATCTCCCGCAGCCGCTCCTGCAGGAGCGTGATTTTGTTGTCTTTCATCATGTCGTTTACCAACTCTGTTCGTTCTTCCGGCGAACCTATCGTCAGTAAATCCAACATATACTGCGTACATTCGAGCATATGGCAGGCTTCCACAAAGCGGTCATCC
>NZ_JALFGV010000064.1:0-11376 GCF_022777125.1 Lawsonibacter sp. | reverse complement strand
GGCCGGCACCCAGTGGGGCAACAAAAAGTACATGAATATGAAGCACCTGGAGGCTGCCGTTGAGGACGCCTCCATTGCTGGCTGACTTCATTCATTCCAGAGCCTGCAAACCAATTTGCGCAAAATCCTTGACACTACCTGGCTGTCCTGTATCACGTACAGGACAGCCATTCTGATGTATGATACACCAAAGGCGAACCCCTTACAGGGTTCGCCTTGGTGCATTTTGGTGGAGGCGGGGGGAGTCGAACCCCCGTCCGAAAACGTTTCAACGGGAACTTCTCCGGGCGCAGTCGGTCATTTACATTCCCTTACCCAAGCGTGGGCCGACACACTCAGGGGCTTGGTAGCTTCATTGTTCATGGTGCGCTCAAAGCTTTGCGCACACACGTGCACCACTAAACGACGCCCCGTCCCGGCTCGTGGTCCTTCCGGGCGGAACGGTCACGGCTTAAGCCGCGACAAGCTCAACGTTATCGTTGTTCTTTAATTTATAAGTTGCCCATTTTAAGGATGTTAGGCGCATCCGCCCGCTATTCCCGCCTCTGCGTCCCCGTCGAAACCAGTACGCCCCCATGTTGTCGCAAAGTTTATTTCGTTCGGGACGCCCCGGTAGGGGCGCCCCTGGCTTGATTCCCTTGCTCCGCCACTTCCAGCCGGACCCGCTTTGCGGGGCTTCGGCTGGAAGTGGGGAGAACGGTAATACCCGTTATTTTCGCTGCGCTTTGATCAGCACTGTTCCGGCGCGGGATAATCCACGCCATAGGTCTCTACGGTCACCGTCTTCATGCGCTGGTCCTGATACGGCTTATCCATCCGGTTGCGGTCGGCAGAGACGATGGCGTCAGCCACATCCAGGCCCTCGATCACCTTGCCGAAGGCGGCATACTGACCATCCAGGTGGGGCGCAGGTTCCACCATAATAAAAAACTGGCTTCCGGCGGAATCGGGATGCATGGCACGCGCCATGGACAGTATCCCGCGGCTGTGCTTCAGGTCGTTCGGTACGCCGTTGGCGGAAAACTCGCCCTTAATGCTGTAGCCGGGGCCGCCGGTGCCGGTGCCCTGGGGGCAGCCGCCCTGGATCATAAAGCCGGGAATGACCCGGTGAAAGATGAGCCCGTTGTAAAAACCGGACTTTACCAGGCTGATGAAGTTGTTGACCGTATTGGGGGCCACCTCCGGGTAGAGCTCGGCGACCATTTTGCCGCCGTCCTCCATCTCAAAGGTAACGATGGGGTTCTGAGCCATTTCAGCCACTCCTTTTATCCTTTGTTATCCGCCGCGGCGGCGGTCCTTCATGGCGCGGTCCATTTCCCGCCGGGCATCCTTGGCGGCGGCGGCGTCCCGCTTGTCATAAAGCTTCTTGCCCTTGGCAAGGCCTACCTCCAGCTTGACGCGGGAGCCACGGAAGTAGATGCTTAGGGGCACCAGCGCGTAGCCGTCCTGCTTCACCCTGGCATACAGCCGCAGGATCTCCCGCTTGTGCATCAGCAGACGGCGGGGACGCAGGGGGTCCTTGTTAAAAATATTTCCCTTTTCATAGGGGCTGATGTGCATCCCATGCACGTGCATCTGACCGTCCTTGGCGATGCAGAAGGAATCTTTCAGGTTCACATGGCCCTGACGGATCGACTTGACCTCGGTGCCCGCCAACTCGATGCCTGCCTCATATTGATCCTCGATAAAATAATCGTGGTAGGCCTTGCTGTTCTTGGCGATCACCTTGACGCCCCTGCTCTCCACGGAACCACCTCCCCCAGGCATGCGCTTAGATTATTATAACATACTTGTCAATATGCTAGACGGGGAAATAGGTGAGCAGAGCGCCGAGCGCGTCCCCGGAAAGGACGGGACGGCCGTGCTCGGCAAGGCGGGCCTCCAGGTGAGGGCGGCCATCCTCCGAGCGGCCGAATTCCGACAGCTGTGCCGCAGCCTGATCCGCGCCGGCGGGCAGTGAGAGCCAGTAGCGCCCCTCCCACCACAAAAGCTGCGCGTCCGGCCGGGGAACCGGCAGCGCGCGGGCGGCGGAGAGCAGCGGGTCCAGACTGTCGAAGGAAAACCAAAGATGCTCCGGGGCCTGCACGCGGGCAAAGACCAGCACGCCGCAGGCGTTGGGATAGGCCTCGATCTCAATGGAACCATCCAGCGTGATGCCCGCCTCGTGAAACGCGTCCCGGGTCAGCTCCAGGGCCCGCTCCAAGGTCAGGCCGGCCGGGGTCAGGCCGTGCTCCTTCAGGTCGGCCGGAGTGATGTACAGTGCCACGCTGGCATTTCCGATGGGTTGGATGGTCATGGCGCGCCTCCTTACAAGCAGTCGGGTTCGCTCGAATGATGTGCAGCCTCAGGGGACAAAGCGCAATCGGTCGGCAGACTTTATTATAAAAGCTGAAAAACGGTTTGGGTAGCTGTAATGATTGGGCGGATTGGAAAAGGTCAGGGTGGCGAAAGCCCGATAAATATGGTATACTGAATTCAATTTGGAATAGAGGTCGTGCAATATGGAATTGATGGAAAAAACCGTGGAGCGCCACGTGTTGTTTGAGGGCGCGATCGTGACCCTGCGCAGAGACAAGGCCCAGCTGATCAACGGCCAGGTGGTGAGCCGCGAGGTGGTGGAGCACCCCGGCGGCGTGGCCATCCTTCCGCTTTACCGGGACGGCACCGTGAGCATCGTGCGGCAGTTTCGCTATCCCTTCCGGCAGGTCGTCACCGAGCTGCCCGCCGGAAAGCTGGAGCGGGGCGAGGACCACCGTCCCGCCGCCCTGCGGGAATTGGAGGAAGAGGTGGGCGTCCGGGCCGGAGAGCTGATTTATCTGGGGTATCTCTATACCTCCCCCGGCTTTTCCACCGAGGTACTGCATATGTATCTGGCCCGGGATCTGGAGCCGGGGGTATGCCATCCGGACGACGACGAGTTTTTGGAGTGTGAGCGCATCCCCTTTGACCAACTGGTGGAACAGGTGGTATCCGGGGTGATCTGCGACGCCAAGACCGTGGCTCTGGTGCTGAAGGCCAAAGCTTATCTGGGGCGGTAAGCCGGAAAGGGGACGAGACCGATGGCCAAGCGCATCCTGATCGTGGAGGATGAAAAGAATATTGTGGATATCCTCAGCTTCAATCTGGGGCGGGAGGGATATCAGACGCTGGAGGCTTACGACGGGGACGCCGGATTGCAGCTGGCGCTGGAGCAGGACCCGGATCTGATCCTGCTGGACCTGATGCTGCCGAAGCGCAATGGGTTCGACGTATGCCGCAGCCTGCGCGCCCAGGGACGGAGCACCCCCGTCATCATGCTGACCGCCCGGGAGGAGGAGACCGATAAGGTCCTGGGCCTGGAGCTGGGGGCGGACGATTACATCACAAAGCCCTTTTCCATGCGGGAGCTGCTGGCACGGGTGAAGGCCAACATCCGCCGCAGCGAAATGGTGGCCGCCGGGCCCGCCGCCCAGGCGGCCGGACAGCGCGTCGAACTGGGGCGGATCTCCATCGACACCGAGCTGATGGTGGCCTATAAGGACGGCAGGGCGCTGGAACTGACCCAGCGGGAATACGAGCTGCTCAAATTTTTGGGAAGCCAGCGGGGAAAGGTCTTTTCACGGGAAGCCCTCATGGAGCACGTCTGGAATTACGAGGGCTATGTGGGTGACGTGCGTGCCGTGGACGTGGCCGTACGGCGGCTGCGTGAGAAGATTGAGGACGACCCGGCCTCGCCGCAGTTCATCGTCACACGGCGGGGAATGGGGTATTTTTTCAACGCATGAGCTCATGCCTTTGCGCCGGGCGGCGTTCCGTTTGCCTGCGCAGGCAGCAGCGCATAACGGCAGCGCTCCCCTGATTTCCATCCGGAAAGGAGGTGTCCCATGTTCCGCAGCCTGCATATGAAATTGATGCTCATCATGACGCTGCTGATCGTCGCGCTGATGACGGTCGTGGGCGCCTTTCTGATCAATTCGGTGGTCAATTATTATACCCAGGACTTCCACACGCAGATGGCGGAAGCCTTTGGGGACGCCGGTTTCTGGTCCGACCTGACCACCCCCGCCGACGGGGAGGAGGACGGGGCGGCCAGCATCGCCCGGATCCTGAGCACCAACAGCACCCTGGGGATCGACAACCGCAGCCGCAAATGCTATGTGCTGGACGGCAGCGACGCCCGCTATCTGGCGGGCTCGGACCAGCCGGAAAATGTCCGCACACCGGAGCTCTCCCGCAACCTGAGCCGCGCGCTCAATGGAGAGATCGGGGACGACAACGATCCGGCCGCCGCCTATATGGACGTGGCGGTGCCGCTGGAACGCGGGGGGGCCGGCTATATCATCTATGTGCGGGATGACCGCACGACCGTGCAGGCCCTGAACAGCGAGCTGATTACCCTGATCGTGGAGGCGCTGGTCTTCGGGCTGGTGATCTCCGTGCTGCTCTCGTTCCTGCTGTCCAAGACGCTGATCACCCCCATCGAGCGGCTGACCGAAGGCGCCGAGCGGGTGGCGGACGGAGACTTTTCCCATAAAATCGAGGTGGCCTCCCGGGATGAGATCGGCGTGCTGACCAGGACCTTCAACGACATGGCCCGTCAGCTCAAGCAGACGCTGGAAGAAGTGGAGAACGAGCGCAATAAGCTGGGCACGCTGTTCCTGCATATGACCGACGGCGTGGTGGCCTTTTCCTGGGAGGGGGCGGTCATCCAGTCCAATCCTGCCGCCGAACGGCTGCTGGGCCGGGCCATCCCCATCGGCGGGGAGGAGAACTATGATACCCTCTTCGCCCCCATCGCGCCGCTCCGGGGGGTGCTGGCGGTGGAGCAGCCCGGCTATCTGGACGGGGCCATGGATGTGGACGGCCGCAGCCTGGAGCTGCTGCTGGCGCCCTTTGACCCGGAGCGGCTGGGCGGCGTGCTGGTGGTCATCCACGACGTGACGGAGCAGCGCAAGACGGAGGAGATGCGCCGGGAGTTTGTGGCCAACGTCTCACACGAGCTGCGTACCCCGCTGACCAATATCCGCTCTTACGCTGAGACCCTGGCCGACAACGCGGGCGCGCTGCCGCCGGATACCGAAAAGAACTTCCTGGGGGTCATTCTCAATGAGTCCGACCGCATGACCCATATCGTCCAGGATCTGCTGACGCTTTCCCGCTTTGATTCCGGCCGGACCGAGCTCAAGCTGGCCCCCTTTGATTTTGAGCGGGCGGTGCGGGATGTGTACAACGCCATCCTGATGGAGGCCCAGCGCCACGGTCACAAGGTGGAGCTGGAGCTGGAGAACGGTCTGCCCCAGGTAACCGGAGACCGGGAGCGTATCCTCCAGGTGATGATGAACGTGGTGTCCAACGCCATCAAGTACACGCCGGACGGCGGCAGGATCCGCATATCCGCCGGACGGCTGGGCGCGCGGGTCTGGATGGAAGTGGCCGACAACGGCATCGGGATTCCAAAGGAAGACCGCGGGCGCATTTTCGAGCGCTTCTACCGGGTGGACAAGGCGCGTTCCCGGGAGTCCGGCGGCACGGGCTTGGGACTGTCCATTGCCAAGGAGATCGTGGACCGGCATGAGGGCACGCTGGAGCTGGTAGAGCGTCCGGGGCCCGGCCTGACCGTCCGGCTGACGCTGCTGGTGGAGGGACCGCGCCATGGACATGCTTAAGCGGGTGCGCCGGCGCCGGCGCCGGGTACTGGAGAGCTGCAAGACGCTGCTTATCGTGCTGCTGGCGGTATCGGCCGTGTACCTGGCGGCGCGGGCGCTGGTCTACAGCGGCCTGGCCGACACGGGGCCCAGCGGCTGGGTGGGGACGCTGCTCTCCCTGCTGCGCGGAGAAGCGCAGCCGCCGGCAGCCACTCCGGAGAACGGGCAGCCCGGCATGGCGGCCCAGCCGGTGCGCATTGCCATCCACAGCGGCACGGAGCGGTTTGCCGTCCAGTATGACCAGGGTCAGGTGGATGGGATCTATACTTCCGTGGGCGGGTTGCTGGGGGAAGCGCTGGCCAGCGCCAAGACGCCGCGTCCCATCACGGAGGAGGAGTGGCGGCTTGCCCTCCAGCGCAGCGGGGTGTACTTCGACCTGCTGGGACAGGTGCCGCTGGACGCCCTGTACGCCTGGATGGGCGGAGATGCGGCCAATCCCGAGCTGACCGGGACGGCCCGCCGCCTGCTGGTGGCCAGTACCGCCGGCGCCAACGCCGCCCTTTACTATCATAATGAAACAGACGGCCTGTATTATGCCTGTGAGACGAGCGTGGATTACGCGCAGCGCATGGAGGACGTGCTGACGGGCTACGGCGGAAACAGCGCCACCTTTGCGTTCGAGTTCAGCGCGGACGCGGGCTATGGGGCGCTGGACCCATATGTGCTGATTTTCTCTTCCGCGCCCAATCCACGCAGCTACCGCAGCGCTTCTCCGCTGTCGGCCGGCGATGAGAGCACCCTTACCGCGATCCGGAGCGCCCTTTCCTTCCGCAGCAACTCCTCTTATCCGATCCAGGGGGGCGGTATCATGGTGCGGGAGGACCGGGAGACCCTCCAGATCATGGAGAACGGAGACGTGATCTATCACGCTTCCGAGCCGGCCGCCTCCCGCTATGCGGTGGGGGACGGCTCTGCCGGGAACACCGACGTCATCGAGGCGGCCTGGCGGCTGGCGGACGCCACCCTGGGGAGCCTGTGCGGCTCCGCCCGGCTGTACCTGATGGGGATGGATGAGACGCAGGCGGGCGTGGAGGTGCGTTTCGGCTACAGCCTGGACGGCGCCGCCGTGCAGCTGTATGAGAAGGGCTGGTGCGCCCGCTTCCTGATCCGCAGCGGGAAGATCACCGACTATACCCTTCACTTCCGCAGCTACGAGGAGACTGGAGAGCACACCCTGGTGCTCCGGGAGCGGCAGGCTGCCGCGGCCCTGGCGGCGCTGGGGAGCGGCAGGCGGGAGCTGGTCCTCTGCTACGCGGACGGCGGAGGGGACACTGTGGAGGCCGGCTGGATCGCCGGGGCGTGACGTATGGAATGGTCTAAAATTAAAAATATTGTGCTCCTGATCCTGGTGTGCGTGAACGCCTTCCTGCTGGCCCTGGTGCTTCTGCAGCAGCATAAGACCGCCCGGTTTCAGGAGGAGGCCAGCGCCGGAGCGGTGTCCGCCCTGGCCAACAGCGGCATTGCCTTTCACCTGGAGCGGGTCCCCAGGGATATGGAGCTGGCGGGTCTGAACTTTACGCAGGACCGTTCGGGAGAACAGGCCGCGGCGGAAGCCTTGCTGGGCCGCGTGACGGAGCAGGCGGAGAGCACCACGATGCGCACCCTGTATGCCGGAGCAAACGGCAGCGCCGAGTTTTTCATGAGCGGAGAGTTTTCCGTTGCCCTGGACGCGGGCGTGTACCAGGCCGATCCGGACGAGCTGGAGCGGGCCGGGAGGGACTGCCTGGCGCTGCTGGGGATGGAGGCGGAGTTGGTTTCCCGGGAAACCCGGGAGCAGGAGAGCGTGTGGACCTATCGCCAGCTTTGGGAGGACGTGCCGGTTTTTTCCTGCCAGGTGGAGCTGACCTGGCGGGACGGCAGCCTGGTCCTGCTGCGGGGGCGGCGCCTGGCCGGGAGCGCGCTCCCGGCGGATACCGGGGCCCCGCTCACCACGGCGACCGTGCTGGTGCGCTTTTTGGCCGGACTCAACGAGGGAAACTATGTGTGCAGCAGCATCGATGGGATGCGGGCCGGATATGTCGTTTCCGGCGCGTCCCGGCCCGGGCAGCTCACGCCGGTCTGGCGCGTCGAGACCGATACCGGAGCCTACGATGTGGACGGCGTCACCGGAGCGCTGGTCCCGGTGGAGTAAACAGAAAAAACGTCGTATCCTTCCGGGATACGACGTTTTTTGACGGGTGGGCAGGGCTGTAGCGCAGTTTTTGGAAAAAAATGTATGAAAACGTCCTTCTTTCCCGCCCGGGCCGGGCAGGGGTGAAGGAGGGATGCCGAATGGCACAGTATACACCCCATTACGGGCTCCACCAGTGGGAGCCGGAGGACAGCTTTTTACGGGAGGATTTCAATCAGGATCTGGCCAGGATCGATACGGCGCTGGAGGAGAAGGCGGAGGTGGTGATCGGAAGCTACACCGGAAATGGCTACATCAAGACCATTGAGCTGGGGTTCCGACCCAAATTCGTCTGTATCCCATCCCGGAACGTCTATGGTACCATGCTGGCGGACGGCGGCACGAATGCGCAGCTGGCCATCACGGATACCGGCTTTACCGTCACCTACCAGAGCACCTCCGGTATTCACAGCAACGAAGCAAACGCCGTCTATTATTATCTTGCGCTGCGTTAAGACCGCAAGAAGGGACGCCCGGGCAACAGCCCGGGCGTCCCTTTCTGCATTTGAAATCAGAACCGCAACGGAGAGACGATCAGCTGCCGGCCTTAACGGCGGTGACAGTGCCGATGTCGCTGTTGCTGAAGCTGACGGTGATGCGGTAAGCGTTGGTGGAGTGGTCAGAGTCGAAGTTCAGGTTGACGGTGACCTGACCCGCAGCATCATCCGTACCGGTAGTGACCTTGCCGGTCTTGCTGATGCCGGAATCGACCCACTGACCGTTGCCGCTGAGGATCTCAACACCGTAAGTGTAGCTGACGGTCTTGCCGGGGACCTTTTGATCGTTGTCAATGTCGTCATCCTTGCCCACGTCCTGCCACAGAGTGGCGGTCACGTCGGTGGTGGCGTTCTCACCGGCGACAATCGTGTCGATAGTCAGGTAGTACTCGTCGTTCTCAGTGGGCACGATGACCTCGTCGATGTCCCAGATCCAGGCGGTCTGCAGAACCTTGTTGTCGTTGTTGGTAATGATAACAGCATTCTTCTTGGTACCAACCACAAAGGTGCCCTTGGCGGCGTCATCACCGGCCGCGTCCATGTCGGTCACGTCCCAGATGTTAGACTTGCTGACCAGGGTGGGGTACACAATACCGGCGTAGGCGTAATCGTTCTCGCCGTTGTTGCTCACATCCAGAGTGCCGTTCTTCAGCAGGACGGCCTCAGTGGCGGCGGTGCGGCTGTTCAGGTTGAGCTCGTAGGTGCCGTCAGAGTTCACACTGTAGGTGTAGGCCACCATGTAGGCGTAGCCGTCTGCCTTGTCGAACTCAGTATCATAGTCGTCGCGGCTGACCTCGATGGCCTTGGTGGTGCCGTCCTCGAAGACCACGTTCAGCTCCAGAATCTTGGAGGTGACCGCGTTGGCATCCAGCACCAGCAGCCAGTTGGAGGTAGAGCTGGAGGTCTTGCCGTTAAACAGGACCACTTCGGCCAGCTTGGTGGTCTCCCAGGTCTTGGTCTCAGTCTTCTTCAGTACGGGGTAGATCTGAGCCTTGACATCCTTGTCCACATCGCTCATATTGTCCCATCCGGTGAGCACACCGTAGAACACGTCGCCCGCCTTGTAGGTGGTGCCGTAATACCTGCCGCCCTGCAAGAGGTCATCGGCCTCGACTACGTCATAGTAGAAGGCCACGGTGTTCTTATCAACTGCGTAGACCTTGTCGGTCTCCTTAACGGTCACGGACAGGTAGCCGTCGCCGTTCTCGTAGGGGGCCTTCAGCGTGTACTGGAGGTTGGGGGTAGTGGTATCATCGCCGTTGACCTTGCCGGTCTCGGCGGCGGCGTTCTTCTCAATGTAGGCAATGTCGCCGGTGCCAACGCTGGGCTTCTGGTTGCCGTCAACTGCCGTGAACTCGCCGTCGTTTTTCAGCTTGTTCAGACCCAGCACGCTCTTGATGGTCAGCACGTCGTCGTCGCTCAGAGAGTAGGTGATGACGGTACCGGCGGCGGCGCCCAGGGTATTATTGACGGTCTGCACGTCACGGGTGCCCAGGTAGGCTTCCAGCGCGGTGCTGCTGTTGCCAAAGGCGTTCTTCTTGGAAGCGCTCCAGTTGATGTAGTAGGTACCCTCGGTGCCGTCGGCCTTCAGAATCTCAAGCTGGCCCTTCACGTCCAGCGCGTTCTGAGTCCAGGCGGAATCCAGGACCAGGGCGTAGTTGATCACAGTCTCCTCAGCGGGGCGGTAAGCCACGATGTACTCGCCGGTGGAGTCCAGGATGAAGTCATACTTGGTGGAGAAACCGATATCAGCCTTGGCGGAGTTGATTTCGAAGTGCTCGATATCCACGTCCACAGGAGAGATAGCGTCCAGAATATAGGACTGCTTGTAGGTCTCACCCTCGATGGTCACGTACAGCTCGTTGTTCTTGTCACGATCCACACGGCTCATGGTACCGGTGACGATCTCGGGCGTGGAGATGTAGGTGCGCCCTCCGTACTCGACGTACAGGATCAGGTCGTCAGTGGTGACCTCGTCGGCAAAGATCACGTCGCCGAACTCCACGCTCTTGGTGGAAGAGGTGCCGTCCAGTTTGCCATTGGCATCATAGTCGGGGACATAGAAGGTGACGATCTCGTTCTTGACATTGTAGCGGCTGACGCAGGACAGGGTCTTGCGCAGGAAGAGCACGTAATCCACATCGCCGTCGTTGTTGTTGTCGATGATCTCGACCTCAACACCGTTCAGGTTGTACTTGGAAGCGGTAGAACCCTTCCAGAAATCGTTAATGACTTCCAGCGCAGTCTTCTCGTTAGCCTGATAACCGTAGTTGATGTAGTACTCAGTATCCGCGGTCACGGTCAGGCCGGTGCCCTTCAGGTAATCCTTGGAGGTGGACTGGGTAGCAGTGGTAGTCTGCACCACGTTCACGCTGTCCTTCAGGGACACGCCCAGGACCTTGGAGTCGGAGAGGATGGTGGTCTTCTCGATGTACAGGGTGACGGTCTTGCCCAGGGTCTCAACGCCGGTGGAGACGTTGAAAGCGATCTGGCCGGACTGGGCCACGCCCTCGCCGGTGGTGGTGTTGGCAGTGGTGGAGGAGTACAGCACCACGTTGTCCAGAGTGGTCTTGCCGGCCTTCAGGGCGGCGTCGGAGTCGGTCTGATCCAGCTCGGCCCACTCGTTGGCGACCACAACGCCCTCCACCTTGTACACGCCGTACATGGCGCTCAGGATGGTGCGGTGATCGGTGTAGCCGATGGCGTAGCCGTTCTCATACTTCTGGATCATCTCAACGTCCAGGGCGTTGTAGATCAGCAGAGCGGCGTCGTCGCGGCTCAGGGGGTTCATGATGTTCTTGTTGAAGTTGCGGAAGATGCCCAGGCTGGAGGCCTTGGCGTTGGTGTTGATGGCCCAGTCGGTGCCCACGAAGCCCTCAATAGCGGGATCGTAGCCGGCGGCCACCAGCAGCATCTTGGCGGCCTCGGCGCCGGTCACGTTGGCGGCGGGGTCGAAGCGGCCGTCGCCGCGGCCGGCGATGATGCCCAGGGTGAAGCAGTAGTTGATGTGGCCCTTGGCCCAGTT
>NZ_JALFGV010000044.1:0-6903 GCF_022777125.1 Lawsonibacter sp. | reverse complement strand
GAAGCCGACCCGCTCCCCGAGTTCCCCGGCCCGCTGGAAAAACGCCGGGTCGGAGTATTCCTGCCCCTTGACGTTTTTGCAGAAGTCGAAGGCCAGCCCAACGCCCTGAGCGTGGAAGGTAGGCACGCGCCCCTTGCTGGTCCCGTTTTGGTAGCAGTATTCCTGGTACGCCCGGTCCCGGACCGTGCCGGTGATGCAGACCGCAAGGCCCGCATCCCGGCACAGCTGCATCCAGACCCGGCAGTTGGCCGCTACGTCCGCGCGCAGGTCGTCGATGTCACGGCTGTTAAGCATCGCGCTTGCCGGGCTTGTCCCCGCTGATGGGGCCGGGGTCGCTCGCGCCCTCCATCAGCTTGACCATGGCGTCGTAGTCCTCAGCTGCCCAGAGGGCGCACAGAGCCTTGTAGTTACCCCGCATGGTGCGCAGCCACGCGTTGAGGCCGTCGTTGGCGGCCTTGCGCTCGGCCTCGTCCATGGCGGCATACGCCTTGCCGATGCGGGGCCAGTCCACCTGATGGGCGATGGGCAGCTCACCCATGGCGTTGACCGCGCGGCCATCGCGGATGTTCTGCATGCACCGGTCTGCGGCCACGCCGAGGTCGCAATTGTTTTTCTCGCCGATTGCAAAGATGGCGGGGGTCAGGAGGTTGAAGTTGATGGTGTTCATAAGTATGTGCTCCTTTCGCATGTTTGTGTGATGCAGGGCTTGCGCCCCTCCCTGCCCTACCAGCGTAGCAGAGGGGGGCGCAGATTGCGACAGGGGTTCGATCCCGGCGCACGGCCGCGCTCGTCCGCCCCATCAACGTCTTTCCAGGCCGCGTTTATCCTACTCCGCCACTTTCTGCATCTCCCTCAGCCGTTCCTGCACAAGCGTCTTATTCCAGTGCCAGAAGTCTTTGCCAACGCCCAGATATTCAAACATTGCCCGGCGCTGCTTGTCGTTCAGCCCTGGTGTCTTGTAGACCTCCATCATGACGAGCAGGCTCCTGCTGTTGGGTATGGCGTCCGGCGTGCCGTTTTTGTCCTCGTCTTTGTCCTTATACCGCAGGGACTCTATCCCGCTGGTCCGGCTGTAAAGGCTGACATAGGTCTCCCGTGGAATGCGGTACTTTTTCTCAGCCTCTTCCGCCTTCTTCATCCAGGAATCCAGTGTGTAGCCCGGCGCAACGGACGCCTTCGCGGTCTTGTCGGCTAGGTCGTAGGCTTCGCTGATCGCCTTCACCTTTTGCTCGTCTGTCATGCGCTCGTAGGGCTTGCTGGCCGTCAGCTCTGTCAGCAGAGTGTACGAGAGACGGCCTTTCTCCGTGGCGTAGGTCACATACTCCTCCGCCGTCAGATCTTTGCGCACTCCGTCCACGGTAAAGTATTTTCCGGCTCGGTCGGGGAACAGTCCAGCTTTTCCCGTGGCCTTGTAGAGCCGCATCAGTTCGTCCTCCATGGGGCTGCTCCCGACCTCGTCGGTGTAGGCCGGATTCAGGAAGTTGTCGGCGGCCCGCTTTCCCGCTCCGCCGGTGCTCTCGGTGCGTCCCCAGGCGTCAATATATTCATCGTCATGCCCTCGTGCTTCCGTAGTATCTCCGAGATCTTCCCTCCATGCCAGATGATGCCGCGATCCTCCACTCCTATGCTGCGCAGAGCTTCCGAGGTCGTGCCCACCCGGAACGTCCGTTTGCTTTTTCCGTCCCACGCATCCAGCTGATTGGCAAACTCCGGATTCAGCGAATACCTCACCCCGCCCTCCTGGGCGGTATTTTTCTGCCCCTGCAGGGCCTCCGCCTGCCGCTCCGCCGCCTTCAGGGCCTGCTCCAGCCGCCGCCCGGCCTGCCGGGCCTGACTTTTGTATTGGCCCGTCAGCCGGTCGGCCAGGCTGCGGAACACGTCCCTCAGCTTCTCCAGCAGGGTCCGCCTGCCCTGGTTGGCCTGGATGAAGCGCTCCAGCAGCGCCCCGTCCTCCATCAGCCTCCCGGCATAGTCGGCGGCCAGCTCATCCATGGCGGCCAAGCTGGTCAGTTCCTGCCCGCCCTTGGCGTACAGCGCCCTCGTCCCTTCCACCTGCTGATCCAAAAATTCCGTATCGGCCATCGCGGCCTCCCGGAATGCCCGGTACTCCTCCGGGGCCAGCTCCTGGATACGGTGGGTGATCTCGTGGCCGAACACGGCCCGGACCGGATTCTGCGCGTCTTTGGCGATGGTGATGACCCCGTTCTCGATCTGGGCATTGGCCGCGGCGCCCGCCACCCGGTCGGCAAACAGCACTTTGACGCCCAGCCGCTGGGCCGCCTCGTTTACCTGCCCGGCCGCCTTCTGGTCCATAGATTTGGTATAGTCGTCCCATACCAAACCGCTGTCCGTTCCGTAAACGGTGGCAAACCCGGCCTTTCGGGCCGCCGCGTCGGCGTCGCTCCTGCCGGACTCGAAGGCCGCCCCGCGCTGGGCGTCGGTCAAGGTCCGATCCTTCAGGCTGTCCAGGCTGCGTCCCGCCGCCCCGGCGTTGTAGGCGTGGGAAAAGGCCATGTAATAGTCCGTTTCGTCCACGTCCCCCCGCCAGCCAAGACGATAGGCCGCTGCCCCGTTCTCTCCAAAGGCGCTCCTCAACTCCGTTTCGCTGAGGGTGGACGGAGTGCCAAAGCCATTTGCCTGTACGCGTTCCGCTGCGGGAAGCGCTCCGGTTTGCCCCCCGGAATTTTGGGCATACTGGGTATTGCCCTTTGCGGAGGAATCTGCTATAATGGGGGCAACAGTAGGAGCGCCTCCCGGCGTTCCGAGCGGCGTATCGTTGCGGAGCGGAACATCGGCACCCTGGCTGGTGGACTCCGATTGGAATAGCGATGCGCCGCTTTCGCTTGCCGTCAGGACTTCGTGTAGCTTGTATCGCTGTTTCGTGTCCTTGATGACTAGCGCACCGACATAAACCGTTTCGTTTCCAACTCGAACGGGGGCCGAAATAACATAGGAATCGTACCAGTGCCCTTCATATGGGCCGTTGTGGGCAATGATCTCACCCTGCTCCAGCACCTGAGGAAGCGAGGCGAAGGTCGCGGCTTTCAACTTTCCATACCCGTGCGAAAGGCTGTCCCGCACCCCGCTGGTATTCAGTTCAATATCGCCAAGGTCTTTTCGTGTTACCTTGTTGCCGATACTGTTGAAGAAGTCAATGACCTTCGTCCTCAGGTTCCGGCTGTCACCAGCTGTTTTCTGGAACTCCTGCCCGGTGAGCGCCGCAACCGGACTAATCTTGGACACTTTCCCAAGGTTTGCCCTCACGGTGTCCAGAATGTCACCATGGTGTTCCGCCTTCTGATAGTCCTTTAGCCCCGCCTCCCCCGTGGAGGCGGTTTTATTTTGCCCTGCCGCCTCCACAGCGTCCGCAGGAGAGGCGTTCGTTGTCTGGATGGGATTGGTATTGCCCGGCTTCGTTTGCGCCGCCTGTGCGCGGTCAAATGGCGCACCGGGGAGGTTCTGCATCGTGCGCTCCACCATGGGCAGCGTACCGACCGGCTGCCTAAGGCGGCTGTTGTGCGCATCGGCCGCCGCATTCAGGCCGGATACAACACCAGTCTGTGCCCCGCCCAGCACACCTCCGACCGCCGCGCCCATCGCAAACTCGTTCAGTGCCCGCTTCGGGTTTACAATGGCGTCCTCGTTCGTCAGGGAAAATGCCTCCTTGGAGCGGTCGTATATACCCTTCTGCGTGATACCGGTCACGATGCTTTGCAGAACTTCCTCCTTGCCCTCGTCCAGCATGCTTTTGACCCAATTGCCGACCGCCCGGACGCCTCCGCTTTTCACCTGATCCGGGAGCACCTCCAGGCCGCCGCTGATCTCAATGCCCGCGTTAAGTGCGGAAGAGATCAGGGCAGTCGCCGTCGCCTCCAGGTCGCTCGCCCCGTTTGCCTTGGCCTTTTCATAGTCCGTTCCGGCCGTCTGCAGGTAGGAGGACCAGTAAAGCGGGTTCTTGACCATTTCGCTGACTGCGTTGCCGACGGCCCCGGCGATGCCGGAATTGGCCGCGGCAGACGCCGCCTGCAGTCCCTGCGTCGTTCCCTGCGCGGCCAAAGACGTACCGGCGGACATCAGTGCAAGAACTGCATTCGGCAGCGCGGCGACGGTACCGGCCCCGACCTCGGCCGCGACCTGCGCGGCACGGCTTCGGTCGGATACCGAATCCGCCATCCGCTGCCCGAAATACTCGTTTTCCTTCGCGTAGTAGTCATTCAGCCGGGAAAAAGGGTCGTACTCCCCGAGAAAATCCGTGGGCATAAAGAAATCAAGGGTACTTGCCAGCCCTTTGTTGAACTGGCTCAGCCCGGAAAACACCGCGTTTCTGGCGATCTCCGGAACAGATGCTTTTTTCTCCGCCTGTTTCTCCGCGGCGGTCGGGAGCAGTACGACGCTCTTCTGCGCCGCCGTATCCTCCCGCGCCGCCTTTTTTTGCGCCGTCGTGGGCGGCGTATATGCGGCCTTTCCCTGCGCCGCCGCCCCCAGAGGATTGACGCCGGATGAGAGCAGCGTTTTGGCCGCGTCTGCCGTGGGGGCAGGCGGCTTCCGGTCGCCCCGCAGGTACTGCGCGTCTGCGCTTTGCGATTTGGCGCTTACGCTGCCGTTCTGCGCCGTCCTCTGCTGCAGGGCCGCCAGACGCGCGCTGACCGTTCCGGCCTTCCGGGCTGCGGACTGTTTTTCCGCCTGCCCGCCCCCGGCCGTACCATATTTCCGATTGAGCTCCGCCAGCCGGCTGCTGATCGCCATTGCGTTCCCTCCCGTTTACTTGTCCAGCCCGAGCCGGTCCAGGATGTATTCCTGTCCAAACACAGAGATCTGTCCGGCCTGCGCCCGTTCCACCAGATAGTTCACAATCTCTCCGGTGGTCGCCCCATTGTCGTACTTGCGCCGGGCGTTCATCCACACGCTGTCGTATCCCGGCCCCTTGTCTGCGGCCTTCACCCAATTCTCATAGTCTTTTGTCAGCCCGGAAACGTTGGTAAATCCGTACTTTTTGTAGTTGTTGGAAATATAGCTGCTGGGATTCCCGCTGGAGTACGCGTCGGAGAACAGCCCGTCGTAATCCATATGCGCCCGCTCCATTTGCCGCAGCCTGTACAAATGAACGTCAAGAAAATCCAGCGTCTCATGCGGAAATATGGCCTGTCCTGTCCAATCCGCAAAGCCAATCCTTACCGCCGGATGGCAAAGGCACTGAAAACCAACAATGTCGCTGGGAATCTCCTGAATCGGGAGTTTACGGCGCATGGGGCCAGAAGCATGCTTCTCACAGATATCACATATATTCCTTATAACGGAACGTTTTGCTACCTTTCGACGATTTTGGATGCATACACGAAACAGGTTTTATCCTATGCGGTCAGCACTTCCCTTGAATTGGATTTCGTGCTGGAATGCATAAACCTGTTGGTTGAAAAGCATGGCGTTTCGCTCAACGCAAAAACGCTGATTCACAGCGATCAGGGCTTTCATTACACCAGCTATCGGTTCATCCGGCTTCTGAAGGATCATGCTCTGCGCCAATCCATGTCTCGCCGGGGAAATTGCTGGGACAACGCGCCGCAGGAAAGCTTTTTCGGGCACATGAAAGATGAGATTGATTTATCTGGCTGTACCGCTTTTGAGCAGGTCAGAGCGATTCTTGACGATTGGATCGACTATTACAACAATGACCGTTACCAGTGGCAGCTTGCAAAATTATCTCCAAATGAATTTTACACGTACCTCACTACAGGCGTTTATCCTCTGCCAGGCAAACCGCCTGTGCATGATGAATCGCTTCTGGCCAGATCTATGGTCACATAACAACTCTCATGTTTTTGGTATTTCATTGTGTCCTTGACTTTGGGTACACTTTAGACATGGGTTATCCATATCTGGGTTTCCCGTATCTGGACAAGCCGTATTCGGATCGTCCACATACGGGAAACCCGTTTGGTGAGATGGAGCATCGCGTAGATGACATATTTTCGGAGGTCTAAAAAAGTGTTGTTTTCTGAGAAAAAAGCCACTTCTGTGCCACTTTGACACGCTGGGTGATAAATCACCCGTGTCCTCTTTTTAACGGGCAATACAAAAAGAAAAAAGAGGCTTTTTCAACCCCAATCGGTACATTTATTTTGGACATTAAGAAAAGGGCGGCTGCTTCAAAACAGCCGCCCTAAAACAGGGGGATATACAAGATAATTTTCTGTTCGGATGCCCACAAGTCCTTGATATTACTGGGGTTTTCAAAAAGTTCTATATCGCCACTCATACCACTCGTCGTACGCCCATTTTGCTGCTCCTCACTTCCAAATCGAACCCACTTCGTTGGACATCGATTTTGCGGCCGACCTCCAGGCGGTTGTTTTTCTTTTGGGGTTCCGCCGCTGCGCGGAGTCCCTGCCCTACCGGTCCCTAAAGTTGACCGGGAGAGTCAGTTCAAAACATCCTTCTTGGCGCAGCTCCCCGTCTGATGGCGAGACTTCTCAGCCGCACGTGGTTGTCTTTCGCTTCCAAACCGCCCCTGGCCTTTGAGGCTGATTTGAGGTGCGGTATCCATATGGTATTGGGACAGGACATAAAATCAAATCGGCACAGATACCGCTGGAAAATCCCCAGCAGCATCCCAGCCTGCTGTCCTTCAGCTTTCCAACAACCGGACAGCCCCGTTTTATCTGCTGCACAGCAGATAAAACGGGGCTGTATCCTATCCCCGGTGCCCGCAATAGATCGCCGCGCCGTTATGTTCATAAAGGTTCCGGGCATGGCCGCCGTAGGGTTCGAGCTCCGTCCCGGTCAGACTGCCTTCCTGCACACACGTACAGCAGCAGATCAGCGCATGGATCTGCGCGACGGGCTGTTCCGCCTTGCCATGGGCGGCATAGATAATATCGTAATCCCGGCTCCACTCCTGCAGGC
>NZ_JALFGV010000163.1:0-19112 GCF_022777125.1 Lawsonibacter sp. | reverse complement strand
GACGGCGTCAACGCCGTCCTCGGCTTCCTATTTCAATCCACGCTCCCCGTGCGGGGAGCGACCCGCTGAGTCCGGGCGGCCGCTCCCGGCTGCAGCTATTTCAATCCACGCTCCCCGTGCGGGGAGCGACGCAAGTTCGGTGAGACCATGGACGCGGCTGAGAAAATGGATTTCAATCCACGCTCCCCGTGCGGGGAGCGACGAAGGATGATGCGGATGCCAGCGCAGTCAAAAAATTTCAATCCACGCTCCCCGTGCGGGGAGCGACCGGCTGGGGCCTGTACGACTTTCTTGGTTCAGAATTTCAATCCACGCTCCCCGTGCGGGGAGCGACCATAGCTGGCAACAGAGGGGCGCTTGAAGTAATAGATTTCAATCCACGCTCCCCGTGCGGGGAGCGACTGTCACTGTCACCATATCCAACTCCCTCAGCCGTATTTCAATCCACGCTCCCCGTGCGGGGAGCGACAGGATACTACGATAGAGGGCAGCTCCAGATCATAATTTCAATCCACGCTCCCCGTGCGGGGAGCGACGGCAAAATCAGACAAAATACGGGTTGTATTTTGGCAAAATAGCCGAAGTTTCAGATAGGCAGCAACAAAGGCTCGGTATGTATGAGGTAAAACACGAGAGATTGGAGCGTTTACAAGGACATTTCGAGAAATTTCGTGGTGCGAACGGGCGAAGAATATTCTGATTGCTGTCCCTTCGCACCGGTCAAATCAAGAGCGGTTCCTCCGGAAGGTAGGTGGTTTTACATCCAAAGTGCTCGATTTTCTTTGCGTAGTGATTGCCCAGATAGTAAAAGCGCAGACTGTCCCGCTTGGGGTCCATGATAGCACATAGCTTAGCCTGAAGGCTTTTACACTGGGCGGCGTCCAGCAGGCATTCGAAGACAGAGCATTGTACCCTCTGCCCATAGTTGACGCACTGCCGGGCAATTTGCCGGAGACGCCGGCGGCCGGCCGCATCCTCGGTATTTACATCATAGGTAATCAGTACCAGCATAGACGCCTCACTTCCACAAAAACGGCGGATACGCATCCAGATCCTCCCGGAGCGTGCGCGCCAAAAGAAGCGCCTGGATGTACGGAACCATTCCCCAGGATAACTGTTCACCCAGATAGGGGTGGGTCAGGCTCTCCCGCTTTCGTTCCTGCCAATGCTTCAGAACGCTGCGCCGGGCGGACGCAGACAGCAGGACCGCTCCATTTTCGCGATACGTGAAATCTGCCCTTTTTACGATGCGGTTGTTGATCAGCGTCAGCACGAAGCGATCAGCCATACAGGGGCGAAGCTCTTCCATCAGATCCAATGCCAGGGAGCTTCTTCCCGGGCGGTCCCGGTGAAGAAACCCCACATAGGCGTCCAGCCCCACGCTTTCCAAAGCCGCCGCACAATCGTGGGCAAGCAGGCTGTACGAAAAGGAGAGCATGGCGTTGACGGGATCGAGCGGCGGACGGCGGCTGCGGCCCGGAAAGGAGAACACGGGTTTTTCTCCTAAAATCATCTCGTCCAAAACGCTGAAATAGGCCGTGGCCCCAGTCCCTTCCAGCCCGCGCAGGGCATCCAGAGAGGTTTCTTCCGCCACCAGGGGCAGCAGCGCTTTGATCCGTGCCGAAGCCTGCTCCAGCCGGGCTCCATCGATCCGAAGTCCATGGTCCCGGCGGGTACGTTCCACGCTCCACCGGGCGTTATACAGCTTGCCGAAAATCATGGAGCGCGCCATACGGCAGCTTTGCGCAGGATCGTCCGCCGTTCGGTACTGGGTGCGGCGCAGCAGTACGTTTCCATTGCTTTCCCCGCAGACCCGCGCAAGGAACCGGCCCCTGGGCGTACAAAAAGCAAGGGAGACGCCGCGCTGGGCACAGGCGCCCATCAAAGCCGGTGAAGCGCCCGGATAGGCAAAGGATATAATGCCGGAAAGCGTATGCAGCGGATAGCGCGCTGCGGCCTGCTTTTCCCGGCTGGCCACCACATTTTCCCCGTCCAGAGACAGGTAAATGTCTTCCGAAGTCACAAAAAGGGTATTGAGCAGCTGCTTCATGGCGTATCCTCCATGGCCCGGGCAAGGTAGTCCGCCACCGTGCTCCGCCGCCGCAGGATCGGGAGGCAGAGTTCCTTCAAGGAACAGGCGCTGCAGGATTTGGCGGGCCTTACCTTGGGCGTGTGTCCTCTGCGGTAGAGCTGATGCATCTCCTCCAAAGCGGCGGAGACCGCCTGGCGCAGGCCTCCGGTAAAGAGCACCGGCGTCCGCCTCCGGGGGTCTCCATAGTAAAGCGCGCCCTCTGGGATGACGCAGCAGAGCATCTCCTCCAGGCACATGGCCTGGGCGCAGAGCTGCAGGCGGTCGGCGTCGTGCGCTTTGGGCGCGCCCCGTTTATACTCGATGGGGTAGGGCAGCCAAAGACCGTCTTCGCCCCGGAGGGGCACGCCGTCCGGAGCGCCGTGAAATTCCACCACGTCGCACTGCCCTGTGATCCCAAGCCGATGCGAGATCACAGGGAGCCCGCGCAGGATCAGCGTGTCTCCCCGGCGTTCCCGCTGGGCTTCGTCGTGGGCGCGCTGGTGGAAGAGGGCTCCCTCCACCGTGCGCAGATTTTCCTGCCACTGGTGTTCCACGTGGATCAGGGCCCACTGACGGCGGCAGAAGGCAAAGTGCTGCAGGCCGGAGAGCTGGAGGAGATCCTCTTCCGTATCGGTCACCCCATGCGCGTGACCGTGACGCCGGCCGGCAGGCCGGCCTCGTCCACCGTGACGGTATAGTCGGCGTAGGAGCGGGCGGGGGCGGGATCATCGGCCTGCTTCCGGTCGACGTGTACGGTCTCAAACAGCTTCCAGGCGGGGGCACAGCCCAGTTCGCTGTCGTGCTTGAATACGATGAGCTCCCGCACCGCCATCTTCCCACGGGCGGCGGAGCGGTCGTACTCGAACATATTCAGAATGGCCTGCCACAGCAGCTCCAGATCCTCCTCAGAAAAGCCGGTAGTCTTGCGGGCCAGGTTGGCGGAAATATAGCCCTCGCAGCGATAGAGACCGTAGGGGACGATGTACTTGCGGCCCATCTCCGTGC
Organism: Lawsonibacter sp.; assembly: GCF_022777125.1. Classification (NCBI taxonomy): domain Bacteria; kingdom Bacillati; phylum Bacillota; class Clostridia; order Eubacteriales; family Oscillospiraceae; genus Lawsonibacter; species Lawsonibacter sp. The sequence goes on along the minus strand of NZ_JALFGV010000163.1, from coordinate 16,036 downwards.
CCTTTTTCTCCGCGTCCGCCTCGGTGGTAATGGCCACGCGGGTGATCGTGACCTCCTGGGGCACCACCGGCTCCACGCTCCGGGCGAAGCCCAGCTGCACCGGGCCGCGCACCTGGCCGCAGTTCAGGGCGGCCTTCACAAAGGTGGTCATCACCGCGCCGAAGGTGCGGATGTCGTAGAAATTTTGGCACATCCAGTCACGGACCTTGGCATCCAGCTCCGGGTCGGCCTTCTTTTTCTCCTTCACGGTCTTTTCCGTTACGTCCAGGGCGGCATAGGCCTCGGCGTCGCTGCGGTTCAGCGGCACGCCGTCCTTGACGTAGATGCGCCAGCCGGTACGGTCCTCCTTGACGGTCTCCACATAGTTGCGGATCTTCCGCTTCAGGCACACGTCGGTGACCAGGCCCAGGCCGGTCTCCGGGTCCACCCGGGGCATATTGCCGGCGTCCGGGTCGCCGTTGGGGTTGCCGTTTTCCACGTCGAACAGGACCACGAATTCATAGCGGTTCTTAATGGGCTCAGACATTTTATTTCTCCTCCTTTTTTTCATAGCGGGCCTGGGTCTGGTGGTAGTAGCCCAGCTGGAACGCCCCCTGCTGGGGCAGGGTCAGCCGGGCGGGGTACTCCTCCCCAAGCTTGTCCGTAATGCCCTGCAATTTTTTTTCATAAGAGATACGCCAGCCTGCCTCCAGCTTTTTCAGGTGTTTCTGGGCCAGGTTGACGAGGGTGGGGAACACCACGGCGGGGGTGGCGGAGGCGGAATTGAAATATTTGTCCTTGATGGTGGAATTGATGCCGGGGTTGGCTTTCTGCTGGATCTCCTCCAGCACGGAGAACAGCCGGCCCAGGGTATAGGGGATGCTTGTGCTGGCTTCGTTGAGGGACACGGTCAAAACCTCCTTTGGTACGTTTTTGTTCGGATTTTTGGAGTAGTAGGCCTTCAGAATTGCCGCCCGCTCCCAGGTGATTTTAAATGGCCGCTCCGGGTGCTCCTTGTCGCGCTGTTCTGCACGGATGCGTAAGGTCACGCCGTTGAGCAGCGTGGCGGGGTAGGGCGTGTTGTTCAGCACGGCCCGGAGCATTTCACCCGCCAGCTCCGGTGAGGCGTCCTTGTTCCTGGAGTTCTGGTTCACCGTGGCGTCCAGCAGGGCTTTCAGCGACGGGACCTCGAATTTTGCATAGGCAGGGCGGACGATCCTCAGCCGCTCCCGGTGGGCCTGAATATTCTGCAGGAAGCCCCCGAAGGAGTTGCGCAGGAAGAAGCGCACGGAGAGGCGCGCGGCGTTGGGAGACAGGCCCAGGACATAGAAGTCCATGTCCGGGTCCAGCATAGCCTCGTCGTATTCCGCTTTATGGCCCTTGCAGAGCTCCGCGATAACGTTCCGCAGGTCGCTCTCCTCATAGGTGTCGCTGAATAAACTGCCGAAGGTGCTCTGGTAGGCAGCCTCACCGCTTTTTGCCCAGAAAACCACCGTGGCGTCGCCCATGCGATAGACGTGCTCCCGGTCGGAGAGCAGGTAATTCAGCGCGGTGGTGTAGGCGAAGGCGGCGGCCTTGCTGGTGGGGGCGTTCCGGTTCTGCTCCCGTCCGTAGGAGCAGAAGGCCGGCGCGTTGAAGGACACCAGGGCCGCGCCGCTGGACTGCGCCCCCTGCACGCCCTTGACGGAGGGGTGGGTGTTCTCCACCGGCCCCTTCTCGCCGGTCACCAGGCACACCATCTCTGTCCCGCCGTCATCTCCGGAGCCGCCGTAGTGCCGCTCCCAGGCCCTGCGGATGGCAGGATCGTCGTGGACAAAGCCGCCGTCATAACGGAAGATCAGGTTGGCGCCGGATAGGATGTCCTCCCAATACTCCGCCAGGGCGGGGTGCTCCGGGGCGGCTTCCGGCTGCCAGCTTTGGAAAAACGCCAGCACCGCGCGGGCGGCGGGGGTGTCCACATCCGAAAGGACTTTTTCGTGAAGGGCCTTGCAGGCCGCAAAGCACTCCAGTGCCCGCTGGGGCCTGCCCTTGCCGTCCACGCCTAACATATAACTGGAATTGTCACAGAGGAAGTTGGACACAACACCCACGGTTCGTTTCTCTGGGGCGGGCAGGGACATGATCTGCGGAGCCGGGACGGTTTTTTTCCCGCGCTGCTGCTCTATCTGGATGGACGCCACACGCTCCAGCGTACCGCCTTCCCCAAGATACAGGGTATAGGACACTTTCACCGGCCCCCAGCCGGGGGCGGCTGCTTTTCCCTGTTTTTGCAGAACCTCATAATACTCCGTCAACGCCTGTAAGATCATCCCCGTACCTCCTCGCTGTCCCAGGGGGGCACGTCCAGCGCCCCGTCCCGGAGGACTGCCCGGAAAAAGCGGGGCGTGATGTTCTCCGGGTCGGAGTAGTCCAGGTCGTACAGCATCCAGCCCAGGTCCCGCGCCCCCTTCAGTTCCTCCGGACAGGGGGGAAGGGCCTGGCAGAGCTTGAACTGGGCGGGGAACTCCCGGCAGCCGAAGCAGGGCTGGTGATAGAACTGCCCCTTTTGAACGCGGCGCTTGGCGATGTCCTGGAATTTGCCGCAGTTGTCGCCGGGGGCCATTTTCTCCGGGACCAGGTCAAAGTGGGCCTCGATAACGTAGCGCACGTCCCGCAGCAGCAGGGCGGCCCGCTGCTGGATATCGCCGCTGGCACAGAGGTACAGCTCCCCCTTCCCCCGCTCCATCACCGTGCGGGCCGTGCGGGCGCTGACGGTGGATTTGACTTCGTTGCGCCGCAGATTGGAAAAGCGGATGGGAGCCCGGACGTGAATGCGGTCGATCTTCCATTTGAGCCCCGGGTGCCAGTATATTGCTTCCATCAGTCCCCGGGCCGCCGACGGGGTCATCACGTCGTAGCTGACCCGCTCCACCTTCATCTCCGGCCTTGTAAACAGGGCGTAATCGCCCCAGACTTCCAAACGGATGGACATAGGCGCTCAACTCCTTCCTGTATGGTTGAAATTGCAAAAATTAAAATTTGTTTCACAGGCCGAACGCGGGGTCACAGAATCCATGCTTTGCCTTCCTCTGCCTCCAGCGACAGCCCGGTGTGTCCGTCATAGAGCGTTGGATTGGAGAGAACGGCGGAGCCGTCCTCCAGAAGCTCCAGATCACCGGCCTGCTCCAGCGCCTGGAAGTGATTTTCATAGACGGACACCCCGTACCGCCCCAGCCTGTGGAACAGAGAGCGGTTCCGCTCCCCGGCGCGCAGACGCTCCACCAGCTCCGCTCCCGCTCCCGCCGGGATATAGACGGTACGGGTGGGGCTGTCGATGAGGTGGAATTTCTCCGCCGTTTTGCGGAAGGGGAACGGTTCCGACCGGATCAGCGGCAAAATGCCGCTGCTATCCTGCGCGTGCTGCCCCTTCAGCTCCAGCAATTCATGAAAATAGTCGTGGACGGCCTCCCGGGAGGAAAGATCCGCCTGACGAGCCATGACCATCCGCCCCACCTCAATGGCGGTGGCAAACAGCTTCGGCGGCTTGCCCTCCCCCTGGAAGACGGTGACGGCGCTCTCCCCGGCGGGGCGTTTGCCCTCACGATTGCACCGCCCGGCGGCCTGGAGGACGGAGTCCAGCCCCGCCTCCTCCCGGTAAACCGCCGGGAAGTCCACATCCACCCCCGCTTCGATCAGGGAGGTGGACACCACCCGGCAGGCAAGCCCGTCCCTCAGCCGCTGCCGGATCTCCTCCAGCTGGGCCTGCCGGTGGGCGGGGTACATCAGGGTGGACAGATGGAAGCATCCGTCTCCCTCCAGCCGGTCGAACACCTCCTTGGCGCTCTTCCGGGCGTTGACCACGCAAAGCACCTGCCTGTGTCCGTTCAGCTGCTGCGCCAGCGCGTCCCAGGTCAGGCGTCCCGCCCGCTGAAACCTCACCCGGCGAAAGACGTCCTGATCGCAGACCTCGGCGGGGCACAGTTCCACCGGCGGCCGGCCGGGCAGAAACGCCCGGAAGACGGGGTCCAGCGCCGGCTGGGTGGCGGTGCACAGGACGGCGGAAACACGATAATGCTCCACCAGCTGCGCAATGGCGTGGACGCAGGGACGCAGATAGGGGAGGGGCAGCATTTGAGCCTCGTCGAATACCACCGCGCTGCCCGCGATGTTGTGGAGCTTGCGGCACTGGGACGGACGGCTGGCGTACAGGGACTCGAAAAACTGCACCGCTGTGGTCACCACCACCGGCCGGTCCCAGTTTTCCGTGGCCTGGATCAGACGGATGGTCTTCGGATCGGCTTCGGTCTCCAGATCGTATTGCACGTTGGAGTGGTGCTCCAGCACGTTTTCCTCCCCTAAAATGTCCCGGAACGTTTTGGCGGTCTGTTCGATGATGGAGGTGTACGGGACCACATAAATGACCCGCCGCAGGCCCTTCGTCCTGGCGTGGGCCAGGGCGAAGGCCAGGGACGCCACCGTCTTGCCGCCCCCGGTGGGCACCGTGAGGGTGAACAGCCCCGGCTCCCGCTGTTCCCCCTGGGCCATGCACCGCTCCAGAATGGCGCACCGCTGCCGGTTCAGCTCTCCCTTGGGCGGGAACCAGCCCGCGATGTAGCGCCGGAGCTTGTCCCACAGCGCGTCCATGGATGCGCCGCAGTCCTGCGCCCGGGGCTGTCCGGCCATAAAGGCCTCCGTGTCCAGAAAGTCCGCGTCCACCAGACAGGAGTACAGCATCCGGGTGAAGAACATCCCCGCCGCCGGGTCCCGCAGGGAAAAGGCGGGGAGCGGCGGGGCGGGCAGTGCCACCTCGCCGGACCAGCTATTGTATGGCTCCAGTTTCCGCTTCATGCGGCCAAACAGGGTGGGCGCCTCTTCGCGGTCCGTTTTCCCGCCGCCGTCCGGCAGGCCGCCGTGGTGCCCGGCCACGGCGAAGGCGGCGAAGGGCTGCTTGCACTTCCAGCACTCCACGGCCCCGGCAGTGGAATGGTCGACTTTTGGCCCGCCCTGCAGCCGGCGTTGGAAAGCGGCGGAGTATTTACCGAGGTCGTGGGCCAGCCCGGCCAGCTCCGCCTGCCCCTCCGCGCCGAAAGGCCGGGCAAACTGGGCCGCCAGCACGGCGGTCCCCTCCAGATGGGCCTGAACGGTCTGTTCGCGGCCATCCGCGGCGATGTGGGCAAGATACTGCATGATTTCTGTGTCCTCCCCTCTGGGCCAGGTCTTGCTTGCTGATCCGAGACAGGAACGGCGGCGCGGGAATTTTCGCATGGCAGGCGGTTTTGCAGATCTTCGGACAGAGTTCAAAAAACTGCGCCGCTCTGGCGGAAAAGACCGATGACCGGCGGGCCGTCTCTTTTCAATCCTGGCCTGGCCTTCAGAATAAACCTTGAAGCTCTGCGAAACGGACGTTTCGATTCTGCCGGAACATAAGTGCCACAGACGGGGCGATTGTGCGGGACGGCCTGCAGATAAGCGTTCGATTTCAGTCCCTCACGCGGCGTGCGGATCAAATAAAAGCCGTGCAGAGTGGTTCTCTGCACGGCGCGGCTTTCGGCATGGGCGCAAGCCTGCCGTTGTCTAATTATACCGGATTTTGCCGGGCAGAGCAAGGGTAATATTGTCGTATCTGCACATATCCTGTTCCGGCGTGCGGGAACGCATCCTGAGTTGAGCGTGCGCCGCTCCAGGGCTGCAGCACGGAATAAGGCAATGTGCTTCTGAGGAGGGAGCTTCCTGTTTTTTAGCGGCCTGAACCGAATACAGCCATTCCTGGGCTTTGTATCGTTTCCATCAGGGATCTGCCGGCGGAAGGTCCCCCGCGGTGCTGTGGCGCATAGGGCCGCCAGAGCCAAACGCTGGGGATCGTGGACCGGAGCGCAGCCGGGCAGGTCCCGTTCTCTGCTTCCGTGAAGAAGGTCGGGACCACCCGTAAAACGGGTGGTCCCGACCTCAGCTTGTCGAAAAAGGCCAAAGGCCTTTTTCGACAGAGGGATGCATGACGGACAGGGCTCGATTCTTTCAGAAAAGTCGCCCTGTCCGTCATGAGAGGTGTCATTTCCGACGCACGTGTCGCCGGAAATGACGGAGCTTCCTGTCCTTCCGTCGTCTGCGGACGACTCAACTCTGCCAGGCTCTTCTCCAGGAGGTTTTTTTGACAGCCTGAAAGGACATCCGCAAGGATGTCCCTTTGTTTTGCCCCAATGCGATAAATAGGCTATTTCCCGAGGCGTTTCCCGCCCAAATCACGACCCAGCGGAGCGGTCGTGATTTGGAAAGGAGCAGCAAGGGAGCGGGCGGATGGCGTCTATTTTTGCCGCAGGCATAAAAAGACGCCGGAGCAAAGCAAACTTTGCTCCGACGTGGTACGGCTGAAGGGATTCGAACCCCCGACCTTTTGGTTCGTAGCCAAACACTCTATCCAGCTGAGCTACAGCCGCATACCGTCGTTTGGGAACCTGTCCCGTTGACAGCTTAATTATATTAGCACAGTCCTGGATAGAATGCAAGAGGGAATTTGCCAAAATACGAGTTTTTTATTTTGAATCGGGGAGCTGGGCATCCAAAGGGTCCAACGCGGAGTTGGAGGGAATGGCCGGATCGGGCAGGCGTTGGTAGAGAACGGAGTCGGTGCCTTGGAGGTTGCGTTCCTCGTAGGCCTTCAGGTCCTCCAGGGTGCGAAAGGTCAGGTTGCTGTGGTTCATGGCCACCTGATAGGAGAGCGGGAGCGATTGAAAATAGGACAGTGCCTCCGGAGTGAGGGCGGCATGGTCAAGCATGTCCCTCGCCCTCCGCGATGATGCGTTCCAGGCAGGCCATCAGGTCGGACATGGTCTCCAGTTTCACGTCCATGGAGAGGATGGCGTTTTTCAGGTCAATGGGCATGGATTCGAATTTGTCCCGAATGGCGGGATTGACATAAGACATGGAATATCACCTCGACCATATTATGGTCGGCAGAGCGGCGGGATATTCGGAGGGACATCAAAAAACGCGCCCCTGAAACAGAGGCGCGGAACATTTGGTCTGTCCCCCCGCAGGGAGCGATTGCCGCCCTGCAGGGGGGACAGTGGCTGTGTGTTCGGAAAGAGAGAGGGAAGAGAGGAGGAGTTTCTGTTCTGTGTCTCTGGTATCCTGACAATGATTATAATACCAGAAGGAACTGGAAATTGGTGAACCGTTTTCGAATTTACTGTGAACGATTTATGAACGGCAAAATACGCGCAGTTACGCCTCCCGGATGCGGTAGAGCGCATTCAGTACCCGCCAGTTTTGGGGAAAGTCCCGCATCAGGTTCCAGTAGCCGACGCCACGCAGGCCGTATTCTGGAATGAGGGCTAGTTTGGCACGGATGCTGCGGGCGTCCTCGAACCAGACCTCATGGACCACGCCGTCCCCGTCGGTGTAGCGGAACCAGGGCGCCTGGGCGGTCTCGTCGTACTGGATGGCCGCGCCATACCGGCGCGCCCGGGCCAGAGCCGCCTGGGGGGAGATGGACTGGGCGCGGGTCTCCCCCTGTACAAAGGGGAGAGGCCAATCGTAGCCGTAGGTGGGGACGCCCAGCCAGATCTGTTCCGGCGGCATCTCGGTCAGGGCATATTCCACCACCTGACGCACATTCGGCAGCGGCGCGACCGCCATGGGGGGGCCATAAGTATAAAACCATCTAAGGCATCGGTGATCGAACGGCTGGGCGCTCTTCCAGCCGCTCGATGCGGGGAAAGAGGAGCAGACGCATGTCGCTGGAGACCCAGCGGCCGCCCCGGGTTTTGGAATAGATCACCTTGTCGACGATCTCCTTCAGCAAGGCGTTCTTTGCGCCCGGGTCGGCGAGGGTTGGGTACGCCTCAAGTACATGCGCGACGCGGGGGACGATCGGAAAGCGGCTGCCGGTCAGGCGGCGGGACGCGGCCTGGTGTGCCCGGGCCTCCAGAAGCGCCCGGTCGAGCGCGGCCATACGGGCGGAGAGGGCTTGGGAGCGCTGCAGGAACCGCTGGGGCGTGTAAACGCCCTGCTCGACCAGATCACAGAGACGGTCCATCTGGGTTTGCAGGCCGTCAAGGGATCGCTGGAGGAAAACGACCGTTTTTTCCGCTCCCGGATCGGCGCGGTCGGACGGAAGCGGTTCAAGCTGGAGCTGATAGCCGGACAGCCAGCTCTCCAGAGCGTCCAGTATGGCCCGCTCCACCGTCTCCAGGACAGAACCTTTGGTGTCACAGTCCCGATTGGGACAGACCATGCAGTCCTGGCCGCGCGCATAGCGGCGGCGCTCCAGCGTGCGGCCGCATGTTCCGCAGACGACCAGACCGGCCAGGGGGTTTTGGAGCGGGACGGCCCTGGGGACCGGGGGATGGGAGCGGCTGTTCAAAATGTCCTGGGCGCGGTTGTAGAGCGGTTCTTCCAGAATGGGGGCATGCCTGCCGTCGGAAAGCGGCACGTCATGGTTCACGGGACGGGAGGAGATCACCGCGCCGTCCACCATGCGCTTGACGGTGGGGCGATAGCTCCAGCGGACCTTGCCGATATAGGTGGGGTTGGCCAGGATCGCCTGGACCGTACACGCAGGCCACTTTCCGCCGCTGGGGGCGGGAACGCCGCAGGCGTCCAGCCGTTTGGCGATGGTAAAGGAACCGAGCGGACGCAGGGACCCGTCGGGCTGTTCCTCTCCGTTGACGTACCAGTCGAAGATCTGCCGGACCACCTCAGCCTGCTCGGGGATGATGCGCAGGGAATAGCCCTTCTCCCCGGGAAGCTTGTAGCGCTCATAGCCGTAAGCGGCCTTGCCCGCGATGTACTTCCCCTCCGCCAGGGAGGCGCGGCGGCCCCGTTGGAGCCTTCGGTTGATGGTCTTGTACTCCCGGCGGCTCATAAATAGGCCAAATTCGAAGTATTCCTCGTCAAACTCGTCCGCCGGATCATAGTCCTTGGCAGGGGTGATGATCCTGGTGCCGCTGTACTTAAAGGTATCGGCCACCATGCCCTGATCGGTGGTGTTGCCGCGGGCCAGGCGCTCCACCTCCATGACCAGGACGCCGCACCAGAGGCCCGCTTCCACGTCGTTCAGGAGCCGCTGCATCTCCGGCCGGGCGGCAATGGATTCGCCGCTGCATACTTCCTCATAGCAGCCCGTGACCGGAAGGTTTCGGGTATGGGCCAGCTTCAGAAGGGCGGCCCGATGACGGGCCAGCGTGTCGCCCTCTCCATGGGCTTCCGCCTCCAGATCCAGACGGGATTTGCGCAGGTATAAGCAGTATTCTCCCACAGAAGTCACCTCACAGTCTGCGATAAACCGCTCCGGGCAGGCGGGCCGGTCCTGAAAGGGCGAGCCCCCCTTTTGTTTATATGCATTCCATCCCGGCTGATGATTCTCCGCCCGCTTGCATCCGCTGCGGATTCATAGGACGAGCAGGCAAACGCATAGGGTGCCGGGGGGTGGCGCAATGAGCAGAACGGTCATAAGCAGAAACGGCGCGTTTCTTTACCGGTTTCCGTTTGAGCCGCCATGGGAGGATCTGCGGGCGAAAGGAACGGCATCCGGCGGCGTAACGTTTTGCCTGTTCGATTCCTGTGTGGAGCGGGAGCCGGAGAAACGGAATGAGATCGACCGGCGGGTGGCGGATATCCTCGCCCGGTCGGAGCAAAAAGGGCGTCCGACGGGGCTGGAAGAGAAAGAAGCCGGAACGGCGAACGGATGACGTGAGCCGAAAAGAGGGGAGGAAAGGGCAGAAAAACAGTACCGCCCATTGGGCGGGTGTCCGTAAAACGGTTTAGCACCACATTTTCTGCTTTACGGCATCTTGGTTAAAACGAGAATAAGCATCGCTAGGTTTTGCAACCAAGTGATGCTTATTTTGTACCATACAAAAGCATACTGAGACAGCCTTTCACGTTTCCAACAACGTGACCATTTGATACGGTTCATGTAGAATTGTTTATGAATTTGTGCTATACTACTAATTAAGAGGCGGTGAGCTCACGCAATGAGACTTATTCGAGGTAACTACTCGGTGCAGTTATAAATCTGGCAGCAGATTGTATCGAGCCAATTCTTATGATGTTGCCAGTTGACTGCACCTATTTTTGATTTATAATTACCAAACGCAGATAGGAGTAGTTATTGTGAACGAAATCGAATTGATAAGCTTTTGGCAAAAAGAAGAAAGTGTTGCCCATATCCACGGATGGGATTTTTCTCACATTGATGGCAGATATACCGAGGAAACCGATTTGCCTTGGGATTATCAGAGTATCATCCTGCATTACCTCAAGCCGGAAATGAAACTGTTGGATGTGGATACTGGTGGGGGGGAATTTCTGTTATCGCTTCACCATCCTCATACAAACACAAGTGCGACAGAGGCATACCCTCCGAATATTCAGCTATGCAGGGAAACCTTGCTTCCCCTCGGGATTGATTTTCGTGCAGGCGACGGAAAGGACATTCTCCCCTTTGATGATGCGGAATTTGATATAGTCATCAATCGTCACGGTGATTTTAATGCACAGGAAATATATCGAGTTCTAAAAGCTGGAGGCATCTTTATTACTGAACAAGTGGGAGCCGAAAATGATCGTGAACTGGTAGAACTTTTGTTAGGAAAGGTTGAGCTTCCGTTTCCAGAGCAGTATCTTGAAAAAGTACGCAAGCAGTTTCGTAATGCGGGATTTGATATCCTTGATGAACGGGAATGCTTCAGACCCATTAAGTTTTTTGATGTAGGCGCACTTGTTTGGTTTGCCCGAATTATAGAGTGGGAATTCCCTAATTTCTCGGTAGACACTTGCAAGGATAGATTGTTGAATGCACAGCGGGTTTTAGAGCGAAAGGGATGTATCGAAGGATTAATTCATCGCTTTTTACTGGTAGCTGAAAAGGTAAAATAAATCGATTATTAGGGCGCACTTCTATACAATGGATCTTTGACACAACAGCCCTGACCGAAGAAGTCAGGGCTGTTTAGCGTGGCCAAAAGACTTTTTTACACGTTGAACGGCCTGATCGCAATTAGATCATGCCATTCGCTGTTTTATGAAGCCCCGGCTTTGGGCGGCACTGTTTTTCATCCGTCCCCGCGGGTCAAATTTTCGGCATAGTCTTTGAGACTGGCGAAAGAGTTGACCCCGTTCGGGCGGGTGCGGATCTGCTCCCGAACGTAATCCGGCAGCGTGTCAAAATACTGCTTTGCCACCGGTTCGCGCTGGAGAAGCATATAAATATCACTGTAGGTCGGCTCCATGTTCCATCACCTCGCGGATAGTGTGCCCGCAACCGGCCCGATCTATCAGGCGGTTCTGCAGCGAACATGGGCCGTGTTTGCTCCGCGTGGGCAAGCAGGCTGCAGGACGAGCGGCCCCAGCGGCGCAGGCCGCTGGGGCCGCCAACTCAGATTCCCTTAGCAGCCGACGCCAAAATACCGGCAGAGAGTCTCCCAGATGGAGCCGCAATTAAAGTTATTGCCATTAAAGCAGAACATGGGTGAAACCTCCTTATAAGTATTGGTCTCGCGAAGACATTTTGATTGTAACCGTTTTGTAACTATTTTTCAAATGTAATATTTCCCGGTACCCAACCGGGGCTGACGGGAGCCGAACACAAACGGGAAATTTATGAAATCGGGGCCTGCGAAAGGCGCCAAAAAGCCGCCCCCTTTTGGGGGGGCGGCGCGGAAGGACCGGGGTCACCAGGGCCGGAAGCCGGGGCCGAAGGGCGGGCGCGCAAAGGGGGGACACCGGCGGCATCCGGCGGGCGGACGCACGATCGGAGGAAAGAAAACCGGCGGAAAGACAGCCGGAGGAAAAACAGCGGGCGGAACTGTGTCCCGCGGGATCACAGCGATATTGGATGCCGATATTTGCGGCGGTATGCTGTTCGTCATTACGCCGTTGTACCGGATGCGGATCAGGTCACCGGGGCGGAACCGGCGTGCATCCGGTGTATTTACAAGGATCGTTTGCCGTGTATCAAGATCCAGTACGAGCAGGCGTTCCCACTGTACCTCGATCACGACGGCTTGCATGAGCATGCATGACACCTCCTATCGTCATATTACAGGATATGCCGACTGGAGACAGACGGAGACAGACGGCGCTTGGACGCCGGGGAAAGGCCGCGGTGTGCAGCGGAAAGGACCATGGCGCCGGTATGTAGAAAAACGCCTCCAAGGAAGGGAGGGCGTCCGCTCCAGCTTGCCGAAAAAGCCTCACAGAGTTCGCGCCCGTGCCCAAGCCTGCAGAGCAGGCGCGGAAATGCCCTTGGGGTACAGGCGCGAATCCAGTCCAATCCGTTTGCTCCGGCGACATGTGCGTCGGAGCAAACGCTTCTCGGCCTGTAAGTGTGCCAGATGTCCGCCGTAAGCGGACGGCGAGTGCCCGCAGCAGGCCGCAGCTCCTTCGGAAAGGTGGCAAAGCCACTTTTTGACACGCAAAGGCGGGCGCCGGAGGGCGCCCGCCTTTGTTCAACCGCAGGGACAGTGAAGATCGATGCAGGTTGCGGTGATCTGCGGCGGTATACTCATGGTCATGGCCCCGCTGTAACGGATACAGACACAATCGCCGCACGAGAAACAGCAGGCTCGATCGGTGTGTACCAGAACCTCTTGATGCGTACAGCAATCGCAGACCAGAAGCCGGCAGCATTCCACACACAGCACCCGTGCGATCATTGTAACTGAGGAATTTTGTTCCAAGGCTATTCTCACCTCCGAAGAACTGCAGTACGAGCTGCAATACATTCTATGCAGCGGCCGGGGGCAGGTGCATTTCAGCGGAGGCATCTCTCCGGCCTGGAAGCAGGGGCGGGAAGGCCGCAGGCTCCCCGGCGTCACCGTGGACCTGTGTGGTGATAAGTATAGCCCCATTCATAGGTCATAAGCAGCACTTCGTTGACGGCTTCGGCAATGGCGCGGTAGTTGTGGGCCTCGTACAGCAGCCCCGGCTGGTCGGCGGAGGTCTTGGGGGCCAGTGCGGCGATGACCGGATAGCCCAGGGGATTGAGCAGTGCGGTCAGGCGGCCGAGAAAAGCGGCATAGGCCGATGCGTCCTCGGGAAAGACATACTCAAAGTCCACATCCAGACCCCGGTAGCCCTTTTCCTCCAGCGTGCGCCGGAGGTTGGAGATCAGCGCATCCTGCACCGTTCGGTCGGTGAGGGCGATGTGGGCCAGTTCATTGGAGAAGCCGCCCTCTCCGGTCAGCGTGGACAGGTGCATCAGCGGGGCCGCGCCCCCCGCCTTGGCCATGGCGATCAGTACGCCGTCATCCCGATCCACCAGCGTCCCGTCTGGGGTAAAGCCATAGGTAAAGGGGGTCAGAAAGGTCAGATAGGGGACCGTGGACTGGAGCAGGTCCTTGTCGATGAAGGGATAGGCGTACCCATTCACCGAGAGGACGCCCTCGGTCGCGCCCTCATAGGAGATGACCAGCGTCTGGCCGGGGTAAAGGACCGGGCCGCCGCCCAAGATCGGGTTGTTGCGATAGAGCTGCCGCAGGCTCATGCCGTACTGCCGGGCGATGGAAGAGAGGCTTTCACCGGGCTGCACGGTGTGCACCTGCTGGGGAAACTGCACCACCAGCGCCTGCCCCACCACCAGCCGGGGATCGTTCTGCAGGCCGTTGTCCACCGCCAGCTGGGACAGGGGCACGCCGTATTCCCGGGCGACGGAGGAGAGACTCTCGCCCGGGCGGACTACGTGGATGACCATGACCCTGCCCTCAGATCAGCGTGACAAAATCACTGCTGGCCCAGCCCATCACCTCTCCAAAGCGCACCAGATACCAGCCCTGCCACTGGTTGAGCACCGTCAGACGGGCTCCGTCGTAGGCCCGCGCCACCACGGGAGCGGAGCGGTCCGGCCGGTCCCGGATATTCAGATAGCCCCAGGATACGTCCACCACCGCGCTGCGGGGGGACTGGGGGGTCAGGAAGGGCAGGCCGAAATACTCGGTCAGGGAGAGCGCGATACTGCGGGCCACCGAATCCAGGTTGTTTTTGATCCAGGCCGCGTCGTCCACGTTATCATGGTAACCCAGCTCCAGAAAGACCGAAGGGGCCCGCACCCGGCGCACTTCACCGATGGCAATGGTGGGCTCGGCCCGGACGTTGTTGGGCAGAGGATAGATTTGTTTTAGACCGTCGGCCACCAGGTTAGCGGCCCGCTGCCCCTCGGCGGAGCCGGGATAGTAGTAGACCAGGATGCCGCGCACCTGTCCGTAGCGCCCTTCCGGAGCGGCATTGGAGTGGAGGGCCAGGTGCAGGTCGAAATTGCCCGCATTGGAGGCCCGGATCGACGATGCGGCGGTCATATCCGGCGTGTTGCGCACGTACTGGATGCCGGAGGCCGTCAGATAGGGTACCATGGCGTCGGCCAGACGGTTCATCCACTCCTCCTCAGTACCGCCGCTGACATATAGGTTGTTCTCCTGGGTGGAAGGAGAAAGGTAGATCACAGGCATGGGGATACCTCCTTTTTGCCCCATCCTATGCGCGGGCGCAGTTTAAGGGAACCTTTGGAAGCGGGACGCGTCTAAAAAGTACCGCGCAAACAAAACGAATGGAGGTGCTCCAATGAAACGAAACCGTCTTTTGCTCCCGCTCGCCCTGCTCCTGCTCCTGACCTGTGCCTGCAGCGGCGGCAACTCCTCCGCCGCCTCCTCCGCCGGGGAGGAGGCGGCGCCGGAGGCCATGGCCCCCATGGAAGCGACCGTGGCAGACCAGAGACTGAATTTTTCGGAAAGCGAAAGCGCTGCGGGGGAAAGCCGGGTCTATTCCGACGAGAACGCCAAGCTGATCCGCCGGGCGTCGGCACGGCTCCAGACCGACGACTTCTCCGCCGCGGAAGCCGCACTGAACGCCCTGGTGGTGGAACAGGGAGGCTATTATGAAAGCGCCGCGGTGGAGGGCGGCGGCTATTATGACCGCAATGCCGCGCGGTACGGCAGCTACGTGATACGGGTGCCCAGGCAGGCCTACGATACGTTTCTGAGCGGCGTGGACGGCGTGGGGTATGTGGTCAGCCTGAACCAGAGCTCAGAGGAGATCGGAGAGGTCTATTTTGACACCGAGGCCCGCCTGCGCACCCAGCAGACCAAGCAGACGCGGCTGCTCGCGCTGCTGGAGCAGGCCGCCACCATGGAGGATATCATCGACCTGGAGAACGCCCTCAGCGAGGTGGAGTATCAGATCGAGCAGTACAGCACCGAGCTGCGCCGGTACGACAGCCTGGTGGATTACGCCACCATCGGCGTGGAGCTGTACGAGGTGCGCCGCCTCAGCGACGGCGCCGGGACCGCCGACCGCCTGGGGACGCGGATCTCAACCGCCCTTTCGGAGGGAGCGCAGGGGGCGGGGGAAGCGCTGGGCAATGTCATCGTCTGGTGCGCCTATCACCTGATCGCCCTGCTGGTGCTGGCGGCCGCGGCGGCCGTGATCCTGGCCGTATGCCTGCGCCGCAGAAAAAAGCGCGCCGCACCGCCCGCAGCGTCTGCCCCCGCTGAACCGCCGGCCCAGGAGTGAGCGGGCGCGTTTTCCCTCCGGGCGGAGGGTAAAGATGCGTCCGATCGTCGGCTACATACCAGCGGGGGTGGGTGTGCCCCCGGCAGAGGATGGAATGCCCCTCGGCCTCCAACAGGGCCCGCTGGTGGCCGGCCCAGGCGGCGATGGAGACGAAAATGCCCGCGGCGGCGGGGTCGGGAAGACCCGCGCCGCTCCTCGGGGCAAAATGGTCCCGGATGTCCCCCACGGTGAGCGCCTGCCCGAAGGGGGCCCGACGCACGTCCGGTCATAGTCCCTGGGCGGGGACAGGCACATCCGCGTCTTGCCGTATGGTTCGATGGCCTTTGGATCGGTCACGATCTGCACCCGGGGCATACCGTTGTCCCGCAGCAGCATCGCGTTGAAATCCTTTTTTCCTCATTTGCCATGTCCCGAGCCTCCTGGACCCAGGAGCGCCTGTTTTTTACCGTCATGCAATGAAATGGCTTCAAAAAATGAAACGCACCGGCGCCCCGGGCCAATAGCCCGGGGCGCCGCAGCCTGTCAAAAAATCCTCCCGCAGGAGAGCCTCGCAGAGTTCCGTCGTCCGCAGACG